>DAOWEF010000014.1 GCA_030638665.1 Dehalococcoidia bacterium | reverse complement strand
GCCCGCTGATAATCGCTGGCAGGGGGGTGTTAATATCTGGGGCTTCGGTAGAACTCAAGGAGCTGGCGGAGAAGGCTCAGATACCGGTGGTCACCACCCTTTTAGGGATCGGCTCCTTCCCCGAGTCGCATGTGTTGAGCCTTGGCATGCTGGGGATGCATGGCCTGGCCCATGTTAACCTGGCTGTGGATGCCGCAGACCTCATTATCGCTATCGGGATGAGGTTCGATGACCGGGCTACCGCAAAGGTGTCGAGCTTTGCTCCTCATGCCCAGGTCATCCATATCGATATCGACCCCGCAGAGATCGGGAAGAATGTGCGCGTGGATGTTCCCATCGTTGGCGATGTGAAGAATATTCTTAAGGTGCTCAATGGGGAGGTCATCACCCAGAACCATGTTGAGTGGGTCTCCCAGATCCAGGAGTGGGAGAGGGAGCACCCTTCAATAGTGATCAGGGAGACGGATAGCCTCCTCCCCCAGTATGTGGTACGACAGATCTCTGAGGTTACCAAGGGTGATGCTATCATTGTAACCGGTGTGGGGCAGAACCAGATGTGGGCCGCCCAATACTTCCAGTACGACAGGCCCGATACCTTGATCTCCGCCGGTGGCCTGGGGCCGATGGGGTTTGAGCTCCCTGCAGCTATGGGTGCCAAGGTGGGATGCCCTGACGAGACCGTCTGGTGCATCGCCGGCGATGGCGGGTTTCAGATGACCATCCAAGAGCTGGGCACGATCGCTCAGGAGAATCTAGCCGTCAAGATAGCGATCCTAAATAACGGTTTTCTGGGGATGGTGAGGCAGTGGCAAGAGCTTTTCTACAAGCGTCGCTATGTCGCCACACCCCTCAGCGGCCCCGACTTCGTGAAGGTCGCCGAGGCCTATGGCATTGCCGCCGAGAGGGTGACGGACAAGCTGATGGTAACCAGTGCGATTGAGAAGGCCATGGCACACCAGGGGCCCTTCCTCATCGACTTTCAGGTCGAGCCCGAGGAGAACGTTTACCCGATGGTGCCTCCAGGTGCCGCCCTTGCCGAGATCCTGGAGCAGCCTAGAGAGGAGGCTATAGTAAAATAATGGCCAAACATACATTAATAGCCTTGGTGGAAGACAAGCCCGGGGTGCTGAATCGAGTTGCCAGCCTTTTTCGCAGGAGAGGATTCAATATTGAGAGCATTGCGGTGGGGCATACCGAGGTGAAGGGTATTTCACGGATGACCATCGTGGTCGATGGCACAGCTAGCTCAGTGGAGCAGGTCAGGAAGCAGCTCGATAAGCTCATCGATGTAGTTAAGCTTACCGACATCACCGAAGATAGACTGGTAGCGCGGGAATTAGCGCTGATCAAGGTTAAGGCTACCCCGGCCACCAGGAGCGAGATCATCCAGATTGTGGACATCTTCAGGGCCAATATTGTGGATGTCTCCGCCGATTCCGTGGTAGTGGAGATCAGCGGTGATGAGGACAAAGTGGAATCGCTGCTTCGCTTGCTCAAAGGCTTCGGCATCAAGGAGATCGCCTGCACCGGGAGAATAGCCATGACGCGGGGGGCCGCAGGCCCCATCCTGGTGGAGGAGGAGAGGCCGCTGAGGGAGCGCGCCCACCCCAAAAAGAAGAAAGGCGTTAGCGAGATATCAAATCTGTAAGGAGCGAATCATGGCGAAAATATACTACGACAAGGATGCGAATTTAAACCTCATCAAGGGCAAGGCTATCGGCATCATCGGCTTCGGCAGTCAGGGGCATGCCCACGCCCAGAACCTCAACGATAGCGGATGCCAGGTCATGGTGGGCGAACTGAAGAATAGCGAGCCGTGGAAAGCCGCTGCCAAGGCGGGGCTCAAGGTGGCCAGTGCTGATGAGGTGGCCAAGGCCGCGGACATTATCGTGATGCTCGTCCCCGACCAGCTGCAACGCGAGATCTATTACAGCGCTATCGAAAAAGGGTTGCAAAAGGGCAATATGCTGATGTTCGCTCACGGTTTCAACATCCACTATAACCAGATTATCCCTCCCCCGAAGGTCGATGTGACCATGATCGCTCCCAAGTGTCCGGGGCACATGCTGCGCCGCCTGTATACCGAGGGCTCATGCGCACCGGCGCTGGTTGCTGTCCATCAGGACACCTCGGGCAAAGCGAAGCAGATGGCGCTGGCCTATGCCAAGGGCATCGGCTGCACGAGGGCGGGAGTGCTGGAGACCACCTTCGCCGAGGAGACGGAGACCGACCTCTTCGGGGAGCAGACGGTGCTCTGCGGCGGCGTTACCTCATTGATCAAGACCGGCTTCGAGACCCTGATAGATGCCGGCTATCAGCCGGAGATCGCCTACTTCGAGGTCTGCCATGAGCTGAAGCTCATCATCGACCTCATCTACCAGGGCGGTTTTAGCTATATGCGCTATTCGGTGAGCGATACTGCGGAATACGGCGATTACACCAGGGGGCCGAGGGTCATCGATGACTACGTGAGGGAGGAGATGGAGCAGATCCTCTCTGAGATTCAGGACGGCACCTTCGCCCGCGAGTGGATACTGGAGAACCAGGCAGGGCGCCCCAGCTTCAACGCCTCCCGCCGCCACGAGGCGGAGCACGAGATCGAGGAGGTAGGCAAAAGGCTCCGGGCGATGATGCCCTGGCTCAAGTGATAGAGGAGGAGGGCAATGTATATCTGTCCATATTGTGGCCATCGCGGAAGGGAAAGTCAAACGGGCGAAGAAGAGCATATTATCCCTTTGATTCGTAGAGGCAGCGACGAATCGCGTAATAAATTGATAGCTTGTGAAAAATGTAATGCGGCCAAAGGTCGCAAGACCCCGGCAGAATTTGCAAAGTGGGTGGAAGCTACTAATTGGAAACCAAGATGGCCTAATGCTGATATGAGGCCGTTTTTGAAAGCACAGAAGGCGAAAAGCAAGGCAAGTCTGCCTAGGAAGTCTCTTGGCAAAAGAGAGCTTATGCAGATTCATGGGCGCCAAAGATAGCCTCTGCTTTGTTGAACAGGTGCTCGACAACTGTTAGGCGGGTAAAAAGGGGCTAATAAATGGAAAAGGTGATCATATTCGATACCACACTTCGGGATGGAGAGCAGGCACCGGGGGCCACCCTTAACCTCGATGAGAAGCTGGAGATCGCCCGGCAACTGGAAAAGCTCGGCGTCGATGTTATCGAGGCCGGCTTTCCTATCGCCTCGCCGGGAGATTTCGAGGCGGTGCGTCTTATCGCCGAGGAGGTGAAAGGGTCGTCGATCTGCGCCCTGGCCCATGCTGATGCGGAGGCCGTCGATCGCGCCTGGGAGGCGATAAAGAAGGCCAAGCTACCCCGCGTCCATGTCTTCCTATCCAGCTCGGAAATTCACCTCACCCATCAACTGAAAAAGGGGCAGGCTGAGATTCTAGAATTAGCCT
>DAOWEF010000068.1 GCA_030638665.1 Dehalococcoidia bacterium | reverse complement strand
GTATCGCTTTAGCACAGCGCGTGCCTTTAGCTGATTGGAGAGGTTACGTTGAGCAGCATCGTTCTTGGCAACCATCATCAGCCCCGATGTATTCTTGTCCAGGCGATGCACAATTCCCGGGCGCGTTGAGCCGCTGATGGCGAGGTCCGGGCAGTGAGACAGGATGGCATTCACCAGGGTATGGCTGGGGTGGCCGGGGGCGGGATGAACCGTCAGCCCCGCTGGCTTGTCCACTACCAGGAGGTCGCCATCCTCGTAGACGATGGCGAGGGGGATTTCCTCCGGCAAGGGTAAGGAGGGAGCTAGTGGCGGTATTACCGCAGTAATCTTATCGCCGATATTTAGCTTCAGGCTCCCCTTCGCCGCACGGTCGTTGACGGTGGTGCACCCCTCGCTGATCAGCTTCTGGACATAGGAGCGGGAGAGCTCCGGGCACTCCTCGGCCACATATCTATCGAGCCGAACCCCTGACCTGGTGACGATGAACTCGAGCTTCTTACTCATCATCTCCTGGCACCGACCCCTCTCTTCTGGCCAAATAGGAAGTGGTAAATAATAAGGATCACGCCGACTACAACTGCTGAATCGGCAACATTAAACACGGGCCAGGCACCAACGTCGATAAAGTCAACCACCTCCCCGAAGCGGATGCGGTCTATCAGGTTGCCCACGGCGCCTCCCAGGAGCAGCCCTAATGCGACCCTGACCAGCACCCTGTTGGCCTGGGGATAGCGAGAGTAAACAAGTATTGCAGCAACGCCAACGATGGCAGTGAGGGTGATGAGAAAGGCTTGATTAGCGAAGAGGCCGAAAACACCCCCTGTATTGGTACCATAGGTGATTCGGAAAAACCCCTCCTCCGGTATCGATTCACCCAGGTTCATGTTCGCTCTAATGAAAAACTTGCTTACCTGGTCCAAAGCCACCACTATCAAGGCGATGAGGAAAAAGGTCAGCCTTTTCATGCAAACAACCTGCTCGAATTTTCGTCCTATTCGATACGCTCTACCACTTGGAAGCTGGCTTTATAACTCATGGCTTAAAATTCCATCTGACCTAGCGTAAAGTTCGGAAAAGGGGGTTAGTCCAGCATCATCCTTAGCTGCCGAATAGTGGATACTGCTTGCCCTCGCCAGTGATTGTTGGCGAAAACGAAGGTCCTCTCCGCTGTCTGATCCAGGTGGCGGATCTTTGGCAGCCACTCCTCAAGCTCCTCCGGGGAATAGGAGTAATCGTATCTTTGATAGGCATGTTCATGCTGCCACCACTTCTCCTTATTGCGCCCGTGAAAGCGAACATAGGCAATCTTGCTCGTGGCCTCAGCAATGGGCGGCAGGAGGTTTGGCAATGGTGGCTCATCGACGCAGCAAAAGCCCAGCTCATACCGACGCAGCCAGCCAAATACATCCGCTCTCAGCCACCCCGCATTACGAAATTCAATGACCACCGGCAAATCCCCCATCCATTCCCGGAAAGTCTCCACATAGCCGCGGTTCTGGTCGTTGAATCTAAAGCTATTGGGGAACTGAGCCAGAACGCAGCCCATCTTTCCCAGGTCGATTATGGGGGTGAGCATTTCCCTAAAAAACTTAAAAACCTCCTCATTATTTTCCCGCTCATGGGTCATCTGCCGGTTCGCCTTAACCGTAAAAAGGAAGCCATCGCCAGTCTTCCTGGCCATAGATTCCATTATCTCAGGCTTGGGGAGGGTATAGTAGGTGGCATTGATCTCGCAGGCGTTGAATTCGCGTGCATAGTAGAGAAGCCATTCTTTCTTCGGCATGCCCGAGGGGTAAAAAGGCCCCACCCAGTCGTTATAGCTAAAGCCGGAGGTGCCCAGGTAAATCATGGCGCTAGTCTACCATATCCGTGTAAGCAGGGCAAAGCGTTTTTCGCACTTTACACTAGGTCGGATGGAACTCTCAGGCATGCTTTATTAAGCCGACTCTCACATAGTAGGGCCTATCGAACATGACGAAAAAAGGGTAGAATCTTAAGCGTGGATAAGGGAACCTACGCTCTGGTCATGGCACTGAAAAGTGAGGCTGCCATCATTGTGGGAAGGTTAAGTCGAAGTGGTGGGACGGGTGGAGAGAGCGAAATTACCTTCCCCGCGGGCTACTACGTCTATTTTGGCAGCGCACGCTGTGGCCTCTCCACGAGGGTGGGCCGCCATCTGAAGCGTGAAAAGCGGCTTCACTGGCACATCGATTATCTCTTGCAGTTTGCCGAGGTGGTCGAGGTCTGGTATTCGCCTGAGGGAGTGGAAGTGGAGTTGGGAGTACGAAAAAAGGAATGTCTCTGGTGCCAGGTTGCCCGAGGGATGCCGCAAGGTCAAATCCTCATTCCCGGCTTTGGCTCCTCCGACTGCCGCTGCCCGGCTCACCTGATCTACTTTCCCACGCTGCCTTCCTTCGAGCTTTTTCGCCAGAAGCTTGATGAGCGAGGCTATGGGGCGATAAAAGCCTCTCCTATCGATTTCAAGCGCCGCATGGTAGATTAGGCGGGCTTGCTATCCCCTTCCTTCTTTCCCTCTTCTTTTCTCCCCCGCCATTCTTTGAGCCGCCTTTTAACCTCTTTTTCAAATCCCTGGTCGCTGGGAGAATAGTATCGTTTTCCCTTGAGGGCGTCGGGGAGGTTCTGCTGCTTCACGAAGTGCCCGGGGAAGTCATGGGCATATTTATAT
>DAOWEF010000073.1 GCA_030638665.1 Dehalococcoidia bacterium | reverse complement strand
CTCCATTTCTGATGGTGCGCCTTCCGCCATCGGGGTAGTCTTCTCCAGTGAGGGCACCTCTTCGCCTCTCTCCAAGGCCTCATCCCTCTCTCGCCCCGCCTGCCGCTGCCTGAAGGATCTCAACATGAGGCGCATGGTTATGGCAATAACAATAGCAACAACGACGATAATAATAAAGGTGGTGTCCATTATCCTTAGCCCTTTGACTTGATAGCCATTTGCAGAGTATACTTCAGGCAGCATACTCGGTCAACTTTTATGGAAGAGCTGGCAAACAAAATAATAGCCTGGATGAGGGAGCAGGTAGCACTGGCGAAGCGTAAAGGCGTGGTCTTTGGCTTGAGCGGGGGGCTCGACTCAGCAGTGGTCGCGGTGCTTTGTAAGCGCGCCTTCCCCGATAACGCTCTTGCCCTCATCATGCCCTGTTATAGCAGCGAAACCGATATCGAACATGCTGGGGCAGTTGCTAAGCAATTCCATATTCCCACTAGCAATATCGCTCTAGAAGGGGTGATCGACTCACTGCTCAGGGTATTATCTGTAGGCGATTACGAGCCAGATACTAAGAAACTGGCTGAAGCCAATCTAAAACCCAGGCTGAGAATGCTCACCCTATACTACCTGGCAAATCGGCTCGGCTATCTGGTGGTAGGCTCCGGGAATAGAAGCGAACTCTCTGTTGGCTACTTCACAAAGTATGGCGATGGCGGGGTGGACATCCTGCCCCTGGGGAATCTGGTGAAAAGCCAGGTTCGGGAGCTGGCAATCCATCTGGACATCCCAAAGGAGATCGTGGAGAAGCCCCCCTCAGCAGGTCTTTGGGCAGGGCAAACCGATGAGGGGGAGATGGGAATAACATATGAGGAGCTTGACCGTTATCTTATCGCAGGCGAGGCAGGGGATGAAGTAAAGAAAAAGGTCGATGCCATGATAGCGGCAAGCGCCCATAAAAGAGTCACGCCCGCGATCCCCCCCTTTTAGATTATTCTGATAACAGCGAATTACTGTTGCTTACACCTCTGGTGAGTTGACATAAAGATGATAGTAATCTTATCGACGGCTCATCCCCTCTTGTTTTAATGAAGTAGCTATGCTATGATACATTTAAGGAATCTCTTTGACACTAGTGGACGAGATGACTACGGAGAAGGAAAAGGCCCTAGAGCTGGCGGTAAGCCAGATCGAGAAGCAGTTCGGTAAGGGCTCGATTATGAGGCTGGGGGAGGATTCGGTGAGGATGGCGGTGGACTTTATCCCCACCGGTGCCATCTCGCTGGATTTCGCCCTTGGCATTGGGGGCATCCCCAGGGGTCGGGTTACTGAGATCTTCGGGCCGGAGATGAGCGGAAAGTCGACCATGGCGCTTCATATCATCGCTGAGGCTCAGAATCAAGGTGGCACGGCAGCCTATATAGATGCGGAGCATGCCCTTGATCCTGGTTATGCCGCCAACTGTGGTGTCAAAGTGGAGGAACTACTTATCTCCCAGCCAGACACGGGGGAGCAGGCACTGGAGATTACAGAGGCACTGGTCAGAAGCGGGGCAGTGGATGTGGTAGTTATCGATAGCGTGGCTGCCCTTGTCCCCAGGGCAGAGATTGAGGGGGATATGGGTGATGCTCATGTGGGACTTCAAGCTCGCTTAATGTCCCAGGCGCTGAGAAAGCTTACTGCTGCCATTCACAGGTCGCACACCTCGGTAATATTCATCAACCAATTGCGGGAGAAGGTGGGGGTTTTCTTTGGCAACCCAGAGGTGACCCCAGGGGGTCGAGCACTCAAGTTTTATAGCTCGGTTAGGATCGATCTGAGGAGAGTGGAAGCCATTAAAAAAGGAGACGAGACGATAGGCAGCCGGGTGAGAGCTAAGATTGTCAAGAACAAGGTTGCCCCTCCTTTCAAGAACGCCGAGTTTGACATCATGTTCGCTCATGGGATCAGCAGCGAGGGCTGCCTTATCGACATGGGGGTGGGAATCGGGTTGGTGCAGAAAACGGGTGCCTTCTTCTCCTTTGGCGAAACCCGCCTGGGTCAAGGGCGCGAGAACGCCAAAGATTACCTGAAGGAGCATAAAGAGGTTGCCCAGGAGATGGAGCGGCAGATCCGGGCAGTAGCCTTCGCTTCTCAAAGCCCTCCCGATAGCAATTTGGCTGAGCAATAAAATTTGCCTTAGAGCGAAAAGGCGAAAAGGCGAAAAAAAGGCTGGGAGATTTTAGGTCCAGCCTTTTTGCGTTTAATTATGAAGACCATAACCGATATCGAGACACAGAAGAGAGGGAGAGAGCGGGTCAGTATCTTCCTGGATGGAAGATTCGCCTTCAGCGTGGGAAGAGGCGTGGTTGAGGAGCATGGTCTTCATCCCGGGCAGGTGCTCTCCGATTCTCGGGTAGAGGAACTGGCGGTGGCCGACCTCTTTGGGAAGTGTCTTAACGCTGCCCTTCGCTTGCTGAGCTATCGCCCGCGAAGCGAGGCGGAGATCAGGACCAGGCTCAGCCGAAGATTCAACGGGGAAACCATTGAAGGGGTCATCCTTCAGCTTAGGGAAAGGCAAATGATAGATGACGTAGCCTTCGCAGCGTTCTGGAGGGAGGCGCGGGACTTCTTTAGCCCCCGCGGCAGGCGGTTGCTCAAGGTGGAGCTCAGGAATAAGGGGATCGACCGGGAACTGATCGATAAGGTGCTGAACGGGATCGACGACGAGGAGAGCGCCTATAGAGCAGCACAAAAGAGGGGGCGCACCTTGGCAAAAGAGGACTACGAAACTTTCAGGCGAAAGCTAGGCGCTTTTCTGCGCAGGCGAGGATTCAGCTATGAGGTGGCCAACCGCACTACCGAGCGCCTTTGGCAGGAGCTAGGGTAGTTCTCTTGACTTTGAAGTAAATAAAAGTTTAACATGGAAAATTCAAGATAGCCTTAATAGCCTTATCCGATCTGGAAAGATCCAGACGAAAGGGGAGATAAAAATGTTGCCAATAATTTTAGCGGCGGTGGGGGGAACTGCCCTTGGGGGTGCAGTTGCGTTTCTGGTATGGCGGATGGTTGTTGGCCGCCGGATTCGCGCTGCCCAAATTGAGGTTGAAGCCCTCCTCACCGATGCCCAGACAAAGCACAAGGAGGCGATTCTTGAGGCCAAAGAGGAGGGGCTAAAGATCAAATCTCAAGCGGAATCGGAAATCCGCGAGCGTCGTGCTGAGCTTCAGCGGCATGAAAAGCGAATCTCTCAGAAGGAGGAGAACCTCGATAAAAAGTCGGATGCCTTTGAACGACGAGAACATGGTCTACTCGCCAAGGAAAAGGAGGCAGAAGACCTGCACAATCATCTTCAGGAGTTGAAGCAGAAGCAGATTCAGCAATTGGAGCTTATCTCCAGGATCTCCAGCGATGAGGCAAAAGAGCTCCTGATTAAGGCGGTGGAGGGTGAGGTTCGTGAGGATGTATCCCGTCGCATTAGAGAGATCGAGGTTCAGCTTAAACAGGAGGCCGATGAGCGGGCTCGGGAGATCCTCTCCCAGGCTATTCAGCGCTGTGCCACCGATGTGGTCTCGGAGAGCACCGTCTCGGTGGTCCCGCTGCCCAGCGACGAGATGAAGGGACGTCTCATCGGGCGCGAGGGACGAAACATCAGAGCACTTGAGAATGCCACCGGTGTTGACCTAATCATCGACGATACCCCCGAGGCGGTGACTATCTCAGGCTTCGATCCAGTACGTCGCGAGATCGCTCGGATCGCCTTGGAAAAGCTTATCCTCGACGGTAGAATTCACCCCGCCCGCATTGAAGAGATGGTGGCAACTGCGAGGAACGAGGTGGAGACAACGATCCAAGGAGAAGGGGAGCAGGCAACCCACGAGGTGGGGGTACCCGGGCTGCAGCCTGAGTTAATCAAGCTTTTAGGTCACCTTAAGTATCGCTTCAGCTATGGACAGAACGTGCTCAGGCACAGCATCGAGGTAGCTCACCTAGCTGGCATGATCGCCTCGGAGCTGGGAGCCAAGGTCGCGCTAGCAAAGAAAGCGGGACTGCTTCATGACATCGGCAAGGCGGTGGATTTCCAGGTGGAGGGACCTCATGCCAAGATCGGCGCTGACCTGGTGAAGCAATGGGAAAAATCTGCCGAGGTGGCCAGTGCTGTCGCAGAGCATCATGGAGAGGCCAACTCAATGAGTATCCTGGGTTTTATCATCTCCGCCGCTGATGCCATCAGTGGGGGGAGGCCAGGGGCTAGAAGGGAGACCCTGGAGCACTATCTGAAGCGCCTGGAAGCGCTGGAAAGCGTGGCCAATAGCTTCACAGGCGTGGAGAAATCCTACGCCATCCAGGCTGGTCGCGAGATCCGCATTATGGTTAAACCTGCCGAGATAGATGACCTTGCAGCGCTAAGACTTACCCGAGATATTGTGAAGAAGATCGAAGAAACTCTGCAGTATCCGGGTCAGATAAAGGTAACAGTCATTAGAGAAACCAGAGCGGTTGACTACGCAAAATAGGGGGGATATTGCGCATTCTCATGTTGGGCGATGTAATCGGCAGGCCCGGCAGGCAGGCGGTGCACGCCTTATTGCCTGGGTTGCGCCAGGAGTATGGGATCGAGCTAGTCATCGCCAATGGTGAAAACGCTGCTGGGGGTCTTGGCTTGACCAGGGAAACGGCAGAGGAGCTTTTTAAATCCGGTGTCGATGTCATCACCTCAGGAAACCATGTCTGGGCCCAACGGGAGATCATGACCGCTCTCGATAGCGACCTGGCGATCCTGCGCCCCTTAAACTATCCACCGGGTGTCCCCGGTCACGGCTACCTGATTAAGGGGGAGACCCTGGTGGTCAACCTCTTGGGGCGCACCTTTATTGGAAACTTCGATTGCCCTTTCCGAGCGATGGATCAGCTACTCGAGGAGCTTGCCGATAATAAGCCTCCTGTCATCATTGTTGACTTTCACGCCGAGGCTACCTCGGAAAAGGTAGCCATGGGATGGCATCTAGATGGCCGGGTCAGCGCGGTGCTGGGCACCCATACCCATGTGGGCACTGTGGATGCTCGGTTGCTCCCTAAAGGCACAGCCTCTATCACAGATGTCGGCATGATCGGCCCCATCGATTCGGTTATCGGGGATGATACCGATGTGGTGCTCAGGAGGTTTCTTACACAGCTTCCCCATCGCATATCAGTGGGTAAGGGAAGTGTCCTCCTTAATTCCGTTTTAGTAGAGATCGAGGAGGCCACAGGCAAAGCGAGGAACATAAGCCGAGTCGACCGGGAGATCAAGTTATAGTTATGATGAAAGTTGACCTTCACATTCATACCACGGCCTCTGATGGGCGGCTGACCCCGGAGGAAGTGGTGCATATTGCGGCGAAACAGGGTCTGAGCGTGATCGCCATCACCGACCATGACTCTCTAGCAGGGATTGAGCCCGCGCTCCTGGCAGCCGAGTCCGTCCCCTCTCTCAGAGTGATACCCGGCCTGGAGATCAATACCGATACCCCCAACGCTGAGGTTCATATTCTGGGCTACTTTATAGACTATCGTAACAAAGGGCTTAATCAAACTCTCGAGAGGCTGCGTAATTCCCGTGAAGCCCGGGCGCGTAAAATAGTGGCCAAGCTAGGAGAATTGGGTATCGATATAGCGTGGCACCGAGTCCTGGAATTATCTGGGGGTGGCTCTGTCGGGCGACCGCACATCGCTCAGGCAATGTTTGAGCGGGGTTATATCCCTTCCTTCCAAGAGGCTTTCATTAAATACATCGGTCGGCAGGGACCGGCATATGTAAAGCGGGAGAGGCTCTCCCCGCAAGAGGCGGCGAAGCTGGTGGTAAAGGCAGGTGGCCTGCCTGTGCTGGCGCACCCGGCAAACATCAATGACCTCGAGGAGCTCCTAGTAGAGCTTAAAGAGGCCGGTTTGGTGGGCTTGGAGGCATATTATAATGGTTACCACCGCAAGGTGATCGATAGATTAGTTAGCCTGGCCGCTAAGCACGGGCTGATCATCTCCGGGGGCAGTGATTTTCACGGTCTTGGGGGCGACAATGAGGCACCCCTTGGCGGGATAGATGTCCCTTTTGATTGTGCCGAGCGTCTCATCGCCCTGGCGGAGCGACGCTCGCAGGAGGTGATTAGATAGTGAAGTGGCATACCGCGACAATAGACTTCTCCACTGATGGAGCCACATTGCATGGTGAGATACTTCTCCCCAAGGGAGAGGGTCCGTTCCCCGGAGCGGTGCTTTGCCACGGTATAGCGTCAGGTCACCGTACAATGAGACCAAGTGCCCAGCAGTTAGTACGCCGGGGCATCGCAACCCTCACCTTCGATTTTCGCGGGCATGGGAAGAGCGAGGGGGTTCTCGATGGCGATCTCGCTCAGGATGTAATGGCTGCGATGAAATTTCTGCGTCGCCACGCTAAGATCGACCCTCGTCGCATCGCTCTCGTGGGGCATAGCATGGGCGCGGCAGCAGCCCTTCACGCCGCCACGCTGGAAAATATCCAGGCTCTGGTTTTCATATCCGGACCCACAGAAATTAACGGCCAATTTACGCAGGATTGGGCTCCCCTATTTCCTAAGGCGGCACGAACAGGAAGCCTCATCATTGAGTTTCCACGTATCGGACCTATGCCCATGTTGGGGAGTATTACCGGAATCTTACAAAGGCTCTGGATGTATCTCCTCGGTTATCGATTGCGCATGAACCTGGGGCAAAGCCTGGAGCAAAGCCTGGAGTCTTGGGTAAAGATTGACCCCCTCACTAATATAGAGAAACTCGGAGCTTTTCCTAAGCTATTCATCCATTGTAAGGGGGATAAGTGGGTACCACATGAGGCGGCCCTTGGGCTCTATGAGAAAGCCAGTTCGCCAAAGGAGCTATTATTTTCAAAAGGTGGTTTTCATTCCGCTCCACTTTTCCCTGGCAAGCTCAGGAGGAAATGGATCGCGTGGCTCGTCTCTGTCTTAACCTAGGCGAAGGGGATCGGTTATGTTAATCCAAGTAATACTACTGACTATTGGTGCTTATCTTCTGGGCTCGGTGCCCGCATCTTACATCGCGGGCCGCCTGCTCAGAGGGATCGATATAAGGGAGTATGGCAGCGGAGTAGCCAGCGCGTCTAATGTATGGCACTCGGTTTCTCGATGGTCAGTAGTCCCCGTGGGGATTTTCGATGTCCTGAAAGGTGCCATCCCCGTATCCATCGCATACTATGTACTGGGTTTCGATATTTGGGCAGTAGGAATCGTGGGGCTAGCTGCTATTGCCGGCCATAGCTGGTCCATCTTCCTCGGCTTTAGCGGAGGGCGAGGGTTCGCCACCATGATGGGCGCGCTCATCATTCTGGCCCGGTGGGAACTCCTGGTGTTTATCGTCATTTGGCTACTGGGCCTTGCTCTACTGAAGAACTCCCCCTTATGGATGATCCTCGGTGCCGCGGCCATGCCTTTAGCCAGTTTCGGCTTGGGAAAACCACCGGAATTGATCTGGGTTATGCTTGGCATGGTGCTTCTTTTGATTATCAAGCGCCTTCTGGCAGAGCGCACCATACCGCCTAGCGACTGGAAGCGGGTGATGATTTACCGTTTGCTTCTGGACCGGGATACCCGTAACCGGGAGGCTTGGATCTACCGTACCCCCTCCAGTATGGAGACACCGCCAGTAAAGAAATGATATGCGCTACCCACCCGGAGGTGGAAACAAACCTGAGTTGTGGCCGGTGTGAGCGCCCCATCTGTCCGAAATGTATGGTGCAGACGCTGGTGGGACCACGCTGCCCCGACTGTGCCAATCTAAAGCGCCTGCCTACCTATGAGGTCTCCCCGCGGCAGTATTTGATTGCTGTAGGGGTAGGCATGGGAGTTGCAGCTGTTGCCGGCTTTGTCTGGGCCCTGATCTGGAATGCTATCCACTTCCTCCTCCTCTCCCTTTTAATAGCAGCAGGTATCGGCTATATTATAGGTGAAGTCATCAGCCTTGCCACTAACCGCAAGCGCGGTACAGGCTTACAGGCCATCGCTGGCATCAGTGTGGTGGTAAGCTTTGCTGTATACTACTTTTTCGTCCCCTGGTTTAGCTTCTACACGATCATCGGGCTTGCCCTGGGCATCGTTATCGCAGTTGCTCGATTACGGTAGTAGGTAAAAGCTGTAGAACAAGGGTTGGTGGCGCATACGGGATTCGAACCCGTGATCTCCTCCTTGAGAGGGAGGTGTCCTAAACCGCTAGACGAATGCGCCTTTTTGGGCTAGTTTCTCCATCTAACCTTGGAAAGCATAATATACTACATCTCAAGATGTCAATATTTTTCAATGAGCTATATTTACCACTCTCTTTGTCCAGGGTATTATATAGTATATCGCCACCTACATGTCCACCCGGTCAACGATTGACAAGAATATACGATTTCGTGTACGCTAATTGCTCTCGGAGGTAAAGGTGACAGGGATGGAAGCGAAGAACGAAGGAGATATCCAATCTACTAGCCCTGTTAGCTTTGGGTCTAACGGCCCAGAGCTAGAGGACAAGACCAAGAAGCCTTATCGCGAGCTTCTAGCCCTAAGCCGAGTCTCAGCCGCAGTCAGTGGATTATGGGATCTAGATGGGGTCCTTGACGTCGCTCTGGATACCGTGCTTGAGATCATGAACGGAACTATCGGGGGAATTCTGCTCATAGACGAACAAACCCAAACGCTCTCCTACCGGGTTCATCGTGGTCTGTCCGATAAATATGCTGAGGAGATGCGCCTTAGTATCGGAGAGGGAATTGCCGGCAGGGTGGCTCAAAGTGGAAAGGCAGTGCTGCTCGAAGACATCTCCGCTGACCCGCGTGCCGCCTGGCGCGATCTGATAAGCACAGAGGGTCTTAAGGCATTTATAAGTGTCCCCCTTCGAGCCAAGGACGCTGTACTGGGCGTGTTAAATGTCGCCAGCCATTCGCCGCATCACTTCACCCAAGATGACATGCATCTACTACATACAATTGGAGATCAGGTAGGTGTTGCCATTGAAGAGGCTGAGCTATATGACCAGTTGAGAAAGGAACGGGAAAACTATCGACAACTTGCCCGTTACATGTTGATAGCCCAGGAAGCAGAGAGAGGCAGGGTTGCCCGCGAACTGCATGATGAAACCAGCCAGTCGCTGACCGGCCTTTCACTTAACATGGAAGCACTCCTGAGCATCGCTAATACCTCCGACTTTGGTGATGCCGCGTTCAAGTCCAAGCTTGAGAAGGCCTATAATATCAGTCTTCAGCTCAATTCGGAGATAAATAAAATAATGAAGTCTCTCAGGCCAACTGCCTTGGATAGCCTCGGTCTGAGCCCCGCCATCCGCCAAATAGCCGAGAATCGTCTTCAGTCGTTAGGAATCAACGTATCGGTAAAACACGAAGGCATGGAGGAGCGATTTCCCTCAGAGGTTGAATTCGGGCTTTACCGCATTGCCCAAGGGTCAATCGCTAATATAGCTTTGCACTCCCAGGCCAAGAACGCACTGGTAATTCTGCGGTGCAATTCAGACGAGCTAACAATGCAAATTGAAGATGATGGCAAGGGGTTTGATGCGTCGAGGCCAATTGAGGTGGATGAAAGCGGTCGCGGGCGAGGACTGTTCAGTATGAAAGAAAGGGCGAGTCTCCTCGGTGGTACTTGCGATATCCGGTCACAACCTGGAAAGGGTACAAAGATTATGGTAAAAGTGCCAGTATATTGGAGTAAACCGAATGAGAAAGATAGAAGTGCTGATAGTTGATGATCACACCGTTGTTAGAGATGGCATTTGCAGCCTGTTGGCATTGGCTGGAGACATGGAAGTAGTAGGCGAGGCAGCCAATGGAAGGGCTAGAGAATGTGAGCAAATTACTGCCAGATGCCGTACTGATAGATATCACCATAACCATTATGGGTGGCTTGAAAGCCATACGCTGTATACGTAAGGGATACTTCTGAAGAATTCAAGGGGCAATCCTCCCCGATCCAATGGTAAGTCCCTATTTACGTACATAAGCAGGCGATTTATAATAAAAAACTAAAGTAGGTAGTGAGAGGGGAGTCATGGTAGAGAAGCTAGATGAGAAGAAGAAAGAGATCCTAATTGTGGATGACGAACCTGATTTTGCCTCAGCTTTACAGGGTGCTCTGGAGAGCGAGTTATGTGAGATTGCTATCGCCGCCAGCAAGGCAGAGGCGCAGCAATTAGTCAAGACAATAGACCCTGACCTGGTGATTCTAGGTACACTGAGCCCCCGCGGAGAAGCGTTCTCGCTGCATCAATGGTTGAGAGAGAATCCTAAGACCAAGGATTTACCCATCATAGTCATGGATGCACCCCCTGAAAAGCAACTTGTCAAAGGGTGGAGGAGAGACGAGGCGGCGCTGATGGACGCCGAGGACTATGTAGCCAAGCCAATTGAGCCGGGGGCGCTAGCCACCAGAGCCCAGTCGATTCTGGCAAAGGCAACCAAGCGCATAAAAGTGCTTATAGTCGATGACCATTGGGTAGT
>DAOWEF010000045.1 GCA_030638665.1 Dehalococcoidia bacterium | reverse complement strand
TTCATGCTCAGATGTAATAATCTCCTCCGCCATTCCCTGGGCATAATTATCGGTCATCCCGGCGATATAGTCCACCACCCTCCGTGCCACGCTCTCGTCGCGGAGCTTGTATTCCTTGGGCAATGCTTCATCGTGCTCGATTAAGTGCTGGTAGAGGATGCGAACCACCTCCCTGGCTCGCTCTGCCTCCTCCCTAGCTATATTATACACCCTTTCGAAGAGGAATTGGCGCAGGGTATTTGCCGCCTCCCGGGTCTCGGGGCTCATGCCGATGCGGGGCGGTTCACCCCCTGCCCCGGTAGCAGCCCAGGAGAAGTTGATGACATCTGAGACCAGGGTGTTGATCCTTTCGGAATGAGAGCGCCCCAGAAGGGCCACTGCCTGATGAGGAAGGTCATCCACGCCGATAATCCCTGCCCTCACCGCATCGCCGATGTCATGATTGATGTAGGCGATGATATCCGCAATCTTACAGACCTGACCCTCAAGCGTATCCACAGACCCCCATTCAGCGCCCAGAATGTTGGCCCCGGTCTTGGTGTGTTTGAGGATGCCGTCCCTCACCTCCCATGTCAGGTTGAGCCCCTGCCCATCCTTCTCTAAAACTTCCACTACTCTGAGGCTTTGCTCGTTATGACTGAATCCCCCGGGGTAAAGATTATTGAGCACCTCTTCGCCCACATGACCGAAGGGGGTGTGGCCCAGGTCGTGACCAAGGGCGATGGCCTCGGCGAGGTCCTCGTTCAGGTTCAGGGCACGAGCGATGGAGCGGGCGATCTGGGATACCTCCAGGGTATGGGTGAGCCTGGTTACATAGTGGTCGCCCAGGGGTGCGATAAAGACCTGCGTCTTATGCTTCAAGCGGCGGAACGCCTTACAATGGATGATGCGATCGCGGTCGCGCTGAAACTCAGTTCGCATGGGGCAGGGCTCCTCATCGCGCTGCCTGCCCCGGGACAGCTGGCTCTTTGCGGCATAAGGGGAAAGGAACTCCTCCTTTTCCTCAAGTCGCTGGCGGATACCATGCTGAAGAATAGATGGTGGCACTTTCATGACTACGTTGCTTGTCCTGCTATACCTTGGCCTGCTTTGTACTGAGAAAATCCTCAAGCGTTAGGTCGTCGAAGCAGACACCGTCGGTTTCCGAGGGTAGTTTGCCTGTCGGACAGAGGCTAAAGCACTCTCGACAGCTCGCGCATACTGTGGAAGCGATCTCGGGGAAAAACACCACCCGGCGCTCGGTGCCCCGCCCCACGAATCCAATAGCGTTTGCCTGCTTGATCTCGTTGCAGTAGCGCACACACAGGCCGCAAAGGATACAGTTAGTCTTTTTCGCTTCGAACCTAGGTTTTGCTACGCCATACTGTTGGGCCAGGCCTTGTATTGTTTTCGCCGGAGAGGAGGCAAGCATTAGCTCCAGGAGCATCTTGCGAATCTTGGTGAGGCGGGGGGAGTCTGTCTTTACTACTAGGCCATCATCCGCGGGATAAACGCAGGCGGTTACCAGCTGCGTCCTTCCGTTGCGCGATATTTCCACGGTACAGAGCCGGCAAGCGCCGTAAGTGGCCAGTTTCTCATGGTAGCAAAGAGTGGGGATATGGATCCCAGCATCGCGGGCTGCTTCGAGGATGGTCATCCCCTCTTTTGCCCTGACCTCTCGCTTGTTGATGGTTAGAGTGACTTTTTGGACCTTTTTCATTGCTGCGTCCCTTTGGTGCGCTCCACCTTGGTCCCCTGAGGAGGCGCTGCTGGAACTGGCTCGCCGGATAGTATTAGTACCGCAGCGAAGCGTGGTGGACACACCTCAAGGCAGGTCCCGCATTTGGTGCACTTATCCTGGTCAATAACATGCACCAGGTTCTTACCCCCTGTGATCGCCCCCACTGGGCATTCTCGGAGGCAGAGGAGGCAGGCCTGACACCGCTCAGGCTGGATATAGTATGAAATAAGCGCTTTACAGACCCCGCTAGGGCAACGCCTCTCCTTGACATGCTCTTCATACTCATCCCTGAAGTTCCTAATGGTGCTGAGCACCGGGTTGGGAGCTGTTGTACCAAGGGCGCAAAGGGAGGCATCCTGGATCACCTCAGATAGCTCCTCCAGAAGCTCGATGTCCCCTGTCTGGCCTTGGCCGTCACAAATCCTAATCAGTATGTGGAGCATCTGCCTTATCCCCTCACGACAGGGGATGCACTTGCCGCAGGACTCCTCGGCGAGGAAAGTTAGGAAATACCTGGCCACATCCACCATACAATCATCCTCGTCCATTACGATCATGCCGCCAGAGCCCATCATCGAGCCCACCTTGGTGAGCTCATCGAAATCCACCGGGATATCGATGAGGCTTTCGGGAAGGCACCCCCCTGAGGGCCCCCCGGTCTGGACCGCCTTGAATTTCTTTCCCTGGCGAATGCCGCCCCCGATGTCGTATATGATCTCGCGGAGCGTCATCCCCATGGGCACTTCCACCAGCCCGGTATTGTTCACCTTGCCCACCAGGGAGAAAATCTTGGTCCCCTTGCTCTCCGCGGTGCCGATGCTGGTAAACCAATCAGCGCCCTTGCTAATTATCAGGGGTACAGTGGCCCAGGTCTCCACATTATTCAGATTGCTCGGTCTTTCCCTGATCCCGCTCACAGCGGTGCGGATGTACTTCGGCCGTGGCTCCCCTACCCTTCCCTCGATGGCAGTCATCAAAGCGCTCGATTCCCCCGAAACGAAGGCTCCGGCACCGCGGTGGATGGCAACATCGAAATTGAATCCGGAGCCGATGATGTTTTTCCCCAGCAGCCCATACTCCCGCGCCTGATTCAGTGCAATGAAAAGGTTCTCCACAGCGAGCGGGTACTCCTGTCGTACATAGACATAACCCTCATGAGAGCCAATAGCATAAGCTCCGATGATGAGGCCCTCCAGCACGCTATGGGGGTTGCCCTCAAGCAGGCTCCGGTCCATGTAGGCGCCGGGGTCACCTTCATCGGCATTGACGATCACGAACTTTATTTCCCCCGGGGCGTTACGGGTGGTCTCCCACTTTTTACCGGTGGGGAAACCGCCGCCCCCCCTACCCCTCAGATTTGCCCGCTTTACCGTTTCCACTACCTCTTCAGGGCTCATCTCAAAGAGCGCCTTTGACAGGGCAGAATAGCCACCCAGGGCAATGTAATCGTCGATGCTCTTGGGGTCGATGAGCCGGTTATTGCCAAAGACAATCCGGCTCTGGTGCTTGTAGAAAGGTATCTCGCCCTCACGGACTATCTTTTTCCCGTTACCGTCCTTATACAGCAATCGGTTAACTAGCTTCTTCCCCGCCAAGGTCTTGGAGACGATCTCCGGGACATCGCTTGGCTTAACTCTAAAATAGCTGATCTCCTCCGGGAAGATTATCGCTATGGGGCTATTTTCACAGAAACCCAGGCAACCCGTTGCCCTAACACCTACCTGCTCCGTGAGCCCCTGTCTTTCGATTTCCGCAACGAAGGCCTGAAAGACCTGATCGCTGCCATAGGCAAGCCCGCAGGTGCCCGATGCGTTTATGGCGATGAAGCGCTTTCTAGCTCTTCGGGATATTATCCGTTGCCTTGTTCTTGCTAAGTCAGCAGGCGATTTGAATTGTGCCATAGTTCCTTCTAATCGCACATCGCGATGACCCTTTTAATTTCTTTCCCGGAGGGGTTGCCATGGTATTCACCATCAACTACCATCACCGGCCCCAGGGCACAGCAGCCCAGGCAATTTACCGTGCTCAGGGTAAATTTCATGTCCGTGCTGGTCTCCCCAGGCCCAATACACAGCGCATCTGTCACCCTGTCCAGAAGGCGAGGGGCGCCGCGCACGTGGCAGGCGGTACCCAGGCATACCGAGACGGCATGGCGACCTTGGGGGATCAGGCTGAAGGCCTTATAAAATGTAGCTATGTGGTAAATCTGGTTAGTCGGGATCCCTAATCTCTGGCTGAGCCTCTCCAGAGCCTTGGGTGGAAGCCAGCGGTTTTCCCGCTGGATCTCCAGAAGCATCTGGATCAAGGCGCTTTTATCCGCTTGGTACTTCGCTATTATACGGTCGATCTTGCTCAGCTTCTGAGCCATCTTACCTTTCACTGAAGCGGCTTTTTGGTATATGCCGGCTGGTAAAGCTTGCGAGGGGAGCGGGCCTTCCGTCTCCATAGGGAGGGGCTGACCATTCTCCCTTCAGCCCTGGCTATTATCTCCCTGGTACTCTCGATGGCATCGGGGCTTACCGAGACCGAGGTGATCCCCCATTTTACCAGCTTCTTGGTGAGCTCAGGGTAGAACGAGGGCGCCTGTCCGCAGATGGAGGCGGTAATCCCTCTTCTAGCTGCGGCTTTAATCGCTTTCTTCAGAGCCAGCATAACCGCCTCATTTCGCTCATCGAATACCTCTTCTAGCTTTGGGCTGTCGCGATCGATCCCCAGGATGAGCTGAGTCAGGTCGTTGGAGCCAATGGAGATGCCATCGATGCCCAAATCGATAAATTCATCAATAAGGAAAATGTTGGAAGGCACCTCAACCATCATCCAGATTTTGAAATCCTTGGAGGAGCTAAGACCCTCCTCCTTCAATGTACTCATCAAATGAGCCATCTCATCAACGGTTCTCACGAAGGGGATCATCACCCAGAGATTCTTATAATCCTCTCTCACCCGCTTGACCATCTCTATCTCCATCTTGAAGACATCGGCCTCCTGTACATAACGAGAGCACCCCCGATAGCCAAGCATGGGATTCTCCTCGATATCCTCGAATTCCTCCCCGCCCTTGAGATTTCGATATTCATTGGTCTTAAAATCGGTAGTTCGATAGACCACCGGTCGAGGGTTAAAGGCGCTGGCGAAGGTAGTAACGCCCTTAGTGAGCTGCGCCACGAACTCTTGCTCTCTCCCCTGGCTGATCATATAGCGGGGGTGTTCCCCGATCTGGGCGATTATGAATTCGGCGCGAAGCAGCCCCACGCCATCGACATGGCGGCTGGCGACCCTTTCCGCCAGCTCCGGCTCAGCGAGATTCACGTAAACCTTTGTGTTCGTCCTGACGCGTGTCTTGGGTTCTAGCGTGGGGATATCGATCTTCTCCCTGACCAGCCGACCCTCAAAGACCTTCCCTACGGAGCCATCGACGGTGATGATTTGCTCCTGTTTTAGTACCTTGGTAGCATTCCCTGTCCCCACCACGCAGGGGATGCCCAGTTCTCTGCTTACGATTGCGGCGTGGCATGTCCGGCCCCCGCGATCGGTTGCAATGGCCACCGCCCGCTTCATTGCGGGCACAAAGTCAGGGGTGGTCATCTCGGCGACCAGCACATCGCCCTCCAAAACCCTGTCGATCTCGGAGGATTGGTGGATTAACCTAGCCGGTCCAGAGGCGAGGCCTGGGCTGGCTGGGGAGCCGCTAAGCAGGAGCTTCTCTGCCGTTTCTGTTATCTCACCCCGCTCAGCTGTGTCCTTCATAGTGGTTACGGGGCGGGTTTGCACAATGAATATGTCCTCCCCCTCTTTAGCCCATTCGATGTCTTGGGGA
>DAOWEF010000071.1 GCA_030638665.1 Dehalococcoidia bacterium | reverse complement strand
GGTTATTACTCTCCCCTTTTCCACCTGGTGAGTTGAGTATTGTGAATGCTACGCAAGGCGTCATAGATGTCCCTGAGGATGTCAGGGAGGATGCTTATATTTTAGCATTGGAGTTTTTTGGTAATAACCCCGTGGCGTGCCAAGGGTTTGTAGACAATTTTTTAGAAGTATATTCAGCGGCTGAGGACAGGGATTTTCTCTTAATCTTTAACTCGGGAGGTTTTGGGAGAAAAACGATCGGCCCAGAGTGGGGGACTGTTTTGGAGGGAATTGAAGGGGAACTAGAGAGCTTAGGTTATACTACGCTGCTCGTAGTATACGTTCGGACCTTTGACGGTTTATTGGATTCTATCAAGGAAATTAGAGAGCAGTCCTTTTTCTACCCCTCAAAGGCAAAGCCTTTAGCTTCTCAAATAGATTTTCTCACGGAGCATATTGAGAGCATCAGGGTTATAGTAATAGGAGAGAGTGGTGGAGGGATTTTGGCAAATGAAGTCACGGAGATTCTGGAAGTCGATCCTCAAGTATATAGTATTCAAACCGGGATTCCCTTCCTTTACCATGGCGCTGTTTCAGATAGGTCGCTGGTAATAAATGACAATGGGATAACCCCTGATACCGTAAGCACCGGTGACTTATGGGCGATATTTCGGGCCAATCTTGGGAGCCTCCCCACTCATAGGTCTGAGGAAGGGCATCTCTTCTTTGAATATATAAGAGCGCCCGGTCACATCTATACCTGGGACCATCCTGGGGTGTGGACGCAAATTACTTCCTTCTTGGAAGATAATTTTGTAAGCGATTGAAACTTTAGATGGGAGGTTTTGAGAAGTGGCAGAGAAGGTAGTGCTCGCATATAGTGGGGGGCTTGATACCTCGGTGGCCATCAGGTGGATCGCGGAAAACTATCACATGGATGTCATCGCTCTGATGGTGGATGTGGGGAGCGAGCGGGACCTACCCGCTATTCAGCAGAAGGCGCTTAAGGTAGGGGCGGTGAAGTCTCTGGTGGTCGATGCCCGGGAGCTTTTTGTTAAACACTTCGTTTTCCCCGCCCTGAAGGCCGATGCCCTCTATGAGGGGCAGTATCCGCTGGCAACGGCATTGGCTCGTCCTCTCATCGTCAAACTAATGGTGGACGCCGCCAACGAAGAAGGCGCCGCTGCGGTGGCTCATGGCTGCACCGGGAAGGGGAATGACCAGGTGAGGTTCGACGTGAGCGTTTTCGCCCTCGCCCCTCACCTCAAGATCATCGCCCCGGCCCGTGAGTGGGGGATGACCAGGGAGGAAGAGATTGCCTATGCCCAGAAGCACGATATCCCCGTCTCCGTCGGGAGCGCCTATTCCATTGACGTGAACCTTTGGGGGAGGAGCATCGAGTGCGGGATTCTGGAGGACCCCTGGGCCGAGCCCCCGGAGGAGGTTTTCGCCTGGACCCGGGCGCCACAGGATGCCCCGGACAAGCCCTCTTATGTGGAGATCGGCTTTGAGCGGGGTATTCCGGTGAGCCTTAATGCGAAAAACCTCGATAGCGTCTCGTTGATCCAGCAGCTAAACGAGCTTGCCGGCGAGCACGGTGTGGGGAGAATCGACCATGTGGAGAATCGGCTGGTGGGGATAAAGTCGCGGGAGGTTTACGAGGCGCCGGCAGCAACAGTGTTGCTTATCGCTCATAAAGCTTTAGAGGCGATGACTCTCTCCAGGGAGCAACTGCGCTTCAAGGAGAAGGTGGCCTTGGAGTATGCCGACCTTATTTATAATGGGCTGTGGTTCACCGCCCTTCACCAGGACCTGGCTGCCTATGTCGAGAGCTCGCAGCGCCATGTCACCGGCACGGTGCGGGTGAAGCTTTGCAAAGGGAAGGCGACGGTGGTGGGGCGAAAGTCGCCCAAATCGCTTTACAGCTTCGGCCTGGCCACCTATGATAAGGGCGACGAGTTCGACCAGAGCGCCTCGGTGGGCTTCATCCACATCTGGGGGCTTCCGGTGAAGACCCAGGCCCGGGTTCAGGGGGTGGAGCAGCCAGAAAGTGAGGATGGGGGTAGGAGGAGAGAGCGAAAAGAAGGGGGGTGAACCCCATGCGCGACCGTTTCAAGAAAGAGGTCGATAAGTCGGTGGAAAAGTATACCGCGTCCGTGTCCGTCGATAAGCGCCTGTATAAGCAGGACATCGCAGGCTCCATTGCCCACGCCAAAATGCTGGCCAAGCAGGGCATCATCTCGGATAAGGACGCCGAGCTTATCACAATGGCTCTCACCTCCATTCGCGAGGAGATCGAGGGTGGCTCTCTTGCCCTGCGCGATGACTTAGAGGATATCCATATGAATATCGAGGCTCGGTTGATTGAGAAGGTTGGGGATGTGGGTCGAAAACTGCATACCGCCCGCTCCCGAAATGACCAGGTCGCCCTTGACATGCGCCTCTTCGCCAAGGAGGCGATTTCGGGCACGATAGAAAAGATTATCGAGTTGCAAAAGGCCCTTCTCGACCTGGCGGAAGCCAATAAAGATGTGGTGATACCCGGCTACACCCATCTGCAGCGGGCGCAGCCGGTGCTTTTCGCCCATCATATGCTGGCCTACTTCGAGATGCTCCAGCGCGATGTGGCCAGATTCCGCGATTGCCTGGGGCGCACTGATGTCCTGCCTCTGGGGAGCGGGGCGCTCGCTGGCGTGCCCTATCCCATTGACCGCGATTTTCTGGCCAAGGAACTGGGCTTCAGCCGGATAAGCGAGAATAGCATGGATGCCGTCTCCGACCGCGACTTCGTCATCGAGTATCAGGCGGCGGCCAGCATCGCTATGATGCACCTCTCACGTTTCGCTGAAGAGCTCGTCCTCTGGTCCTCAACGGAGTTCGGGTTTGTTGAGCTTGACGATGCCTATGCCACGGGCTCAAGCATCATGCCCCAGAAGAAGAACCCGGATGTCGCCGAGCTGGCGCGCGCCAAGACTGGCCGCGTTTATGGCAATCTTCTCGCTATGCTGACCATAATGAAGGCCCTCCCGCTGACCTATAATCGCGATATGCAGGAGGATAAGGAGGGCTTCTTCGACACGGTGGATACCCTTCTTTCCACCTTAGAGGTATTTACCGGGATGGTAGCTACACTTAAAGTCAAGGGCGAAATAACTCTCCGCGCTGCCGAGGAGGGCTATATCCTGGCCACCGACCTGGCGGACTACCTGGTGGGAAAGGGAGTCCCCTTCCGCGAGGCTCATAACATAGTGGGCGGATTGGTTCAATATGCAGTGGAGAAGGGTAAGACATTTAAGGATTTAAGCCTCAGTGAGTATAAAAGCTTCTCGTCGCTCTTTGAGGAGGATGTCTACTCCATATCGGTGGAGTCCTCTCTTGGGGTGCGCAATGTCCCTGGTGGCACAGGCCCGGGGCAGGTAGCGCAGCAACTGGCCAGGGCGAGAGAAATTGTCCAGGGCGGAGATGGTTAGCAGCGAGGTCAAGATAGCCCCCTCCATCCTTTCCGCTGACTTCGCTCGCCTGGGCGAGCAGGTCGCTGAGGTGACGACAGCGGGCGCTCACTACATCCACATCGATGTCATGGACGGGCACTTCGTCCCCCCGATAACCATCGGCGCCCCGGTGGTCGAGGCGATTCGCCCCTGGACAAACTTGCCCCTCGATGTCCACCTGATGGTCGAGAGACCGGAGATTCAGCTTGAGCAATTCGCCCGGGCAGGGGCGGATATCATCACAGTGCACGCCGAGGTTTGCCCTGATCTCCATAGGATGGTGGAATCGATGAAGGGGCTGGGGGTCAGGGCCGGGGTGTCTATCAACCCGGCGACCCCGCTCGCTGTGGTCGATGAGATACTTCCCGCGCTCGATCTGGTGCTCCTGATGACAGTTAACCCCGGCTTTGCCGGGCAGGCCTTCATTGAGGAGGTTTTAGATAAGATCGCCCGCCTCAGGCAAATCCTGGATGAGAGGGGATTGGCCTGCGAGCTTGAGGTCGATGGGGGCATCACGGCTCAAACAGCGCCCAGAGCGGTTGGGGCGGGAGCGCGGGTGCTGGTGGCGGGCTCGGCGATATTCAATAGCCGGGAGAGCGTTAAAGAGGCGATGGATAGGCTCATGGCGAGCCTTCGCGGGTTAACTGGCTAGCTTGAGTTGGTTCCTGAGGCATCTGGTGCAGATGTTGACCCGCACCTTTTTCCCATCGACGAATAGCCGCTTCTTATGGGTATTAATTTTCCACTGCCGATTGGTGCGGCGCTTGGAGTGGCTAACATTATGCCCAAACTGAGGCGTCTTACCACATACATCACATTTCCCCGGCATCGTTTCCCCTTTGACTAAATTGGAATTTTACTGTAGAATTCACCGAATAAGGGTATCATAAATAGGCCCTTGTGGCAAGATGGAAAGCGATGAGGGTAATAAACTCCTGTAACGGGCAAGATCTGGTCGGGATGTTTAGTAGTGCATCGGTGTGGCTGGAGAGAAACGCGGACCAGATAAATTCCCTCAACGTCTTTCCGGTGCCCGATGGCGATACGGGAATCAATATGCTCCTCACCATGCGCTCGGCAGTGGCTGAGGCATCCCGTGCCACAGAGGAGAATGCCTCTACGGTAGCCCGCGCCATAGCACACGGTGCCCTAATGGGGGCGCGCGGCAATAGCGGGGTGATCCTCTCTCAGATACTGCGCGGCCTGGCCGCCACGCTCGATGATAAGGAGTGCCTGGAGGGGAGCGACCTGGTGGCGGGATTATTGGCAGGTTCTTCCCTTGCTTACAAAGCGGTGAGCCATCCTGTAGAGGGGACCATACTCACGGTGATCAGGGAGGCCTCCGCTGCGGCTCAAGGAGTTTCCGCCACCAACGACCTGGGTACGATTATGGAGGCCACCGCCAGTGCGGCGAAGGATTCCGTGGCCAGAACGCCCTCCCTGCTTGCAGTGCTCCGTGAGGCCGGGGTGGTGGATGCCGGGGGATTGGGGCTTTATGTGATCTTCGAAGGGTTTTTACGTTACCTGCAGGGCGAGACGGGTGAATTAGAAATCCTCGCGCCGATCTGCGCCGGGCGGGTAGGGGATAGCGTCTCCGGAGCGGAGCACTCCTACGGCTATTGCACCGAGTTTATCATCGAGGGCCGGGACCTCAACCCGGAACAGATCAGAGAGCAACTGGAGGTTATCGGGCAGTCTGTGTTGGTGGTGGAGGATGAGAATTTGGTGAGAGCCCATGTCCACACCTTCGACCCAGGAGCCGCCCTTAGCTATGCTGCCTCACTGGGAACGCTGTGCCAGGTGAATGTGCAAAACATAGATGAGCAGCATGAGGAGTTTATCGCTCTTGAGAAGCCACCTCAGATGGAGCTCGCGACTGTGGCGGTGGCTTCAGGTGAGGGGATGGGGGAGGTATTTCGAAGCCTCGGGGTCACTGCCGTTGCCTCGGGGGGACAGACAATGAATCCCTCGACCGAGGAGCTCCTCCGGGCGGTGGAATCAGTGCCCTCGGACAAGGTTATTCTCCTGCCCAATAACCCCAATATCGTGCTTGCCGCGGAGCAGGCGCGCATGCTGAGCGCAAAAAGGGTGGCGATTCTGCCTACAGAAACGATCCCCCAGGGCGTGGCGGCGCTCTTGGCCTTCAGCGACGAGGCAGATTTCGAAGCAAATGTTGCTGCCATGAAAGAGGCAATATCGGCGGTGCGGACGGTGGAGGTAACCACTGCGGTGCGCTCCGCAAGGTTTGGTGACCTCGTCATGAAGGATGGGCAGGCCATCGCCTTCCTCGATGGGGAGCTGGTGGGAGTGGGTGACCGCATTCCACAGTTGGTTAATGAGGTGCTTTCCCAAATCGATTTACCGAAGTGCGAGGTCGTCACCATCTACTATGGTGCCGATACCGAGGGCGGCGAGGCTGAGGGGATCGCTGAGGCGCTGCGCAAGAAACACCCTCACCTTGAGGTGGAAGCGATCCACGCAGGTCAACCCCACTATAACTACATCATTTCCGTGGAGTAATACCCATGGATCTAGCCACGCTTCGAAAGATCCTGGAGCTAGAGCGAAAGAAAGGCTATGGGGATGGTTCTGTGTTCGGGGGACTCGATCGCTACCTTGAGCGCTGGTCGAGCGAACTTCCCCAGCGCTTGCTCCCTGCCAGCTACGCCAGTTTGGACATCAGACGACGGGGGGAATGGGTGGAGAGTATGCTGCGCTGGCTGGATGGGAGGGAGGATAAGGGACGAAGGGCGCCAGCCCTAGGTGCGAAAAAGGCGAAAAAAGAGAAAATAGACCAAAACCTGGATGC
>DAOWEF010000033.1 GCA_030638665.1 Dehalococcoidia bacterium | reverse complement strand
TCCCAGCCCAATAGTGGCAATAATGGTACGCTGAATCTCCGGAGTGCCACCGGCGAAGAGACAGCCAAGGTTGTTCAGATAGGCACCGGCGATCTCCCCGTTCAGCGGAGCCCACTTAGATTTCCAGGCCAGTTGGCCATAAAGGTCCATGATCTCGGTGCCCAGACGAGTAATCTGGAGGTTCAGCTCATCACCATAAAGCTTCGCCATCGAAGCCTGGTAGGTGGGGATAAGCCCCTGTCCCTGCATCCAGACCACCCGGTAGACGAAGAGGCGCGCCACCTGGACCTCGATAACTATATCGGCCAGCTTTTGCCGCACTGCGGGATCCATGGCCAGGGGCTGACCTTGGTAGCGCGCTTCCTTGGCAAAGGCTACCAGGTCATCAATAGTGCGCCGCATGGAACCCGCAATAGAGGCCAGCGTCCCCCGCTCAAAGCTGAGGGTAGTCATCATGATCATCCAGCCCTGGTTCTTCTCTCCCAACATGTTCTCTCTGGGGACACGTACGTTATCGAAGTAGACCTCGCAGAAGCCATCGGCGCCGATCATGTTGGTTATGGGGCGGACGGTAATCCCTGGGGTCTTCATATCTACCAGGAAGTAGCTGAGACCGCGGTGCTTGGGTGCCTCAGGGTCAGTCCTCGTCGTCATGTAGCATAAGTCGCCGCGGTGACCGTAGCTTATCCAGGTCTTCTGTCCATTAATGATATAAGAATCCCCATCCTCCACCGCAGTAGTTTTAATTCCGGCGGAATCGGAGCCAAAATCGGGCTCGGAGAAACACTGGATCCACATCACCTCCCCCCGTGCTATGGGGGGGAGGAAACGCCTCTTCTGCTCCTCGGTGCCGTGGGCCAGGATGGTGGGCCCCACGATCCCGGTTCCCCCACCATCCATGCGCGGCGCCCTGCGGTAGGCGGTCTCCTCATTGAAAATGAGATATTCCATGTCTGAGCCCTCTAGACCACCATATTCCCTGGGCCACCAGATAGCGATCCAGCCCTTCTCTCCCAGCTTCCTGGTGAACTGCTTGGTGAACTCCCACTCCTCGTCCGTTTCCCCGCCGTGGAGCACGGCCCGCTCATACGACTGCGGAAGCTCCCGCTTAAGGAAGTTTTGGACCTCTCTGCGAAAGGCCTCTTCATCATCGCTGAATCGAAAATCCAATTCTACCTCCCCTCTGGCACTGCCTTTACATCCTAGTGATAAAATGCACATGTTGTCAAGGGCTGCGGCGGCAGAGAAACAGCGTCTGCAGCTTGCAAAACCACATCTAATATGATAATATCTCGTAATAATATGGGCGAACTGAAATACTTCCTGAGTTTAGATGTTGGCTCGGTTAACGCTAAACTGGCGCTCATTGATGACAACCGTGAGTTAGCCGCGCTTGATACCCAGAAGATAACCGCCAGCCCGCAGGCTGCGGTGGCTTCACTTATTTCAAGGCTGAGCAAAAAGTTCAATCTTGAACAGATTGCGGCGGCTGGTGTATCTGGGTCAGGCAGGTCGGTAATACCCCGGGAGCTGAACTGGTCGGAATACAGCAGCTCGCTTTCCATCGCCTCAGGTCTTCTTCATTCCCATCCCGACGCAAAAACCATCATTCAGATTGGGGGCCAGACCTCGCTAGTCATCGGGCTGGAGGATGGTCTGAGAAAGCCATGGAAGGTGGCATCAAACCCGCTCTGCGCCGCGGGCACCGGAAGATTCCTAGACCAGCAGGCATACCGGCTGGGCATCAGCATGGAGGATTTTGCCCGCCTGGCGCAGCGGTCTGACGACAGCCCGCCAAGGATCGCCGCCAGATGCAGCGTTTTTGCCAAGACTGACCTTATCCACCTTCAGCAGAAGGGCGTGCCCCTGGGAACAATGCTCTGCGGCCTCTGCGACAGCATCGCCCGGGGGGTCGCCTCGCTGACCAACGGGGCCCTTGGGGAGCCAATCTATTTTGTCGGCGGTGTTGCCGCCAATAGCGCCATAGTGGACTCCCTCAATGAAGTGCTCTCTTCAAGGAATGGGCATCAGGTAAATATAATTGTCCCCCAAAATTACCCCTATATTGAGGCTTTAGGTTCAGCCCTGCTTGCAAGGGCATCAGGGAAGAGTTCGATAGTAATTGTGCTGCCGGAAGCGGATACCAAGCGACACTACTTTGAAACACCGAGGCTGGAGAAGGTCACCCAGCAAGATGGATGGGTAGCCCCGAGAATAGACCAGCCCTTTACCGGCTACCTGGGGGTCGATGTTGGCTCTACCAGCACCAAGGCGGTTATCCTCGACCAGTCGGGCACCAGGGTCATGGCAAAGAATTACCTCATGACCGCAGGAAAGCCTATCGATGCCGTCACCGAGGTCTTTAGAAACCTGCACCGTGACATTGGGGATAAGGCCAGTATCGCCGGGGTGGGCGTTACCGGCTCGGGGAGATATCTGGTGGGCAGCTTTATCGGCGCCGACCTGATAAGGAATGAGATCACGGCGCAGACAAGGGCTGCCGTAGATATAGACCCTGATGCGGATATCATCGAGGTCGGGGGCCAGGACTCCAAGCTAGTTATCAAGCGAAACGGCGTTGTCGTTGACTACCAGATGAACAAGGCATGCGCTGCGGGAACGGGAAGCTTCATCGATGAGCTGGCGGAACAGCTCGGCGTTTCGGTGAATAACGGTGATTTCGCCGCTCTGGCATTCCAGGCGCCCCATACCATCGATCTGGGATCGAGATGCGCTGCCTTCATGGGGCAGGCCGTTGCCTCAGCCCAACAGGAAGGCGTGCCCCTGGAGGTGATCACCGCCAGCCTTGCCAACTCGATTGCCGGGAATTACCTCTCCAAGGTGGTGGGCACGAGGAAACTGGGTGACAAAGTAATACTGACCGGAGCAGTATTCTACAACGACGCCATTGTCTCCGCCTTTAAGCAGGCACTCCAGGGGAAGAGCATAATCGTGCCGGAGCACAAGGAGGTCAGCGGGGCAATAGGGGCAGCGCTGCTGGCCAAGGAGGAGATGGAAGAAAAAAGCTCGAATATCGAAACTATCCGTATTGCTCATGAATATAAGGGGCCGGTAAAAAGTCAGCCATCGAAAGTTCGAAAAAGCTCGAATTTTAAGGGGTTTCAAGAAGTCATTGAGAGCGATCATGCCCTTTCCACCTTCATCTGCAAGATATGCGACAATAACTGCACCGTAAGTCGATTGGAGATACCCGGCGAAGCACCCACTTTCTATGGCAGCAGGTGCGATCTTTTCGACAGCACCATTAAACAGGAAAAAAAGGAAACCCCCTTCGATGAGCGCGAGAGGCTGCTATTTAAGGAATACCGAGAAGGGGCGGGCACCGGCCCTTCAGTGGGGATACCCCGAGCGCTCATCCTGTATGACTACGCCCCGCTCATTATCGGCTTCCTGAATGCCCTTGGCGCTAGGGTTGTCCTTTCGAGCAAGACCACCAAGCAAATCATGGAGCACGCCTGTGAGTTGAGCTATACCGACAGTTGTTTCCCGATCAAGCTGTTACATGGTCATGCGGCAAGCCTCCACGATGTGGACTACATCCTTTATCCCTGCGCCATTCGTTTGGGTTTGAAAGATGGGGATGAGAACCAAAAGTATTCCTGCCCCCTGGTTCAGGCATCCCCGTTCATCATCCGCCAGGTTCTGGGCCTGGAAAAATTGCTGCTGATGCCAATAATTGACTTCAGCATGGGCGACGCTGACGTGATTAGTAACTTTGCCGCGGTCGCGGTTAAGATGGGTTTCAGCCGGCAACAGGGCAGGAAGGCTGCCCTCGCCGGGATCAGAGCGCAGCGGGATTTTGAGGCGGCACAGGTGGAACTGGGGCGGAAGATAATGGAGCAAATCCGCCATAACAACCAGCTGGGCGTGGTAATTTTTGCCCGGTCCTATATGTCGCAGGACTCGGGGGCAAACCTGGGGATCGCCGAAAAACTTTCCCAGCTCGGCGTTGTGCCCATACCCCTCGATTTCCTGCCGCTCGCCTCGGTAAACATCAAAGAATACTCAGACCGCCCTTACTGGTTCTACGAAGGAAAGCACATCGCCGGCGCGGCGCTCACTGCCTCAGACCCGCAGCTATATGGGCTGGTGTTGACCAACTTCGGCTGTGGCCCGAACTCATTCATAATCAAGATTGTCGAGGATATCATGGGGGGCAAGCCCCTGGGTCAGCTGGAGATCGACGAGCATGCCGCCGAGGCGGGCATTGTTACCCGCCTCGAGGCCTTCATCGATACCATCAGCGGATTCGCCCGCAGCGGGAAAGAAATCGCCGGCTGGGATGAGAATTCCTACCGCTCAGCGTCCACCACGGTCAATTTAGGAAAGAAGCTTCTCCTCCCTATGATGGCTCCGCACGCCGAGATGTTGGCCGCTGCCATGCAGGCCTTCGGGGTTGAGGCCACCGTGCTTCCAGAGTCAACGGAACAATCCCTGCTCTACAGTAATAGGGTAACCCGGGGTACGGAATGCCTGCCCTTCCGCGTAACCCTGGGCGACTTTATGAGATTCCTAGCTGAGAACGGTCACGGTGAGGTTGACCTGAAGGCCATCGAGGGGTTCATGGCCAGCGCCTTCGGTCCATGCCGTTTCGGAAAATACGCCGTGGAGCAGGTGAGGATATTCAGGGAGCTCGGGTTCGATCTACCGATACGGACCACGGTTTCAAACAACGCCTATCGCGACCTGGGCCTGGGCACAGCCTTCGAACGCCTGGCCTGGAAGGGCATTGTGGCCATGGACTACCTGCTGAGGCTCCTCTGGCACACCCGCCCCTACGAAAAGTCAGCCGGGGCCGCGGAGGAACTCTTCAGCGAGTACAGCGCCAGAGTTGCCCACCGCGTTCGCCAGAATGATGATTTCGATGATGTCCTGCAGGATGCCACCGCTGCATTTCGCACCCTGATCGACCGGGACAAGCCGCGGAGGCCGCTGGTCGGGATCAACGGCGAGATCTTCCTGCGTTCCAACAGATTCAGCAATTGCGACCTGGTGAAGGAGTGCGAGAAGGCCGGGCTTGAAGTCATCGTCTCACCGGTGGGGGAGTGGATCAAGTACATGACACACCGGAACATTGAGGATGGTATCCGGGAGAGGAAGCTGAAAAAGGTGGTTACCGGTTACATCAGAAAGCGGATGCAAGACCACGATGAGCACTCAATAGCCGTCAATTTCAATGGCCTTCTCGATACGCGGGAGCCTACCACAAAGGAGATACTGGCGTTCTCGCGCCAACACCTATCGCCGAAGTGTGGCAGCGAGGCGGTGCTTAGCATCGGGAGCGGAATCGACTGGATGGAGAACCCTGAGCTTGCCGGCGTGATCTCGGTAATGCCGCATGGTTGTATGCCGGGAGGAATTGTGGCGGCCATGTCGGAGAAGTTCAGTGAAATATACGGGAAGCCCTGGATTAACCTCACCTATGACGGCACCCTGGAGACCAACAACCTGGAGCGGATTAACAATTTCGCCGAAGTGCTAAGGTTCTGCAGCAGCCCGATACCCTGGTAGCAAATGGCAAGAGCTTACTAAATTGCCCCTTCCCTGACTCCAGTGCCATTCCTTTTGTGTCGCGGGATGCCTACTGGGACAGGCGGAATTCCCCTCAAGTACACGTCTATTAACACTTCGAAAGCCCAGCAACCAAGGATAGAGTAGCCGGTTAATCGAGCCTTTCAATAGCATCAATCACCTCATCTATAAGCCAAGCTGGGCTTGAAGTCCCTGAGGTCACTCCTACCGTTTGGGCCACCTTGAGTTCCTGCCATTCGCCATCGATCATGTTGGCAGATGAAACCAGTCTTGCATACCCAAATTGGTTACACCACTCCACAAGTCGGTTGCTGTTAGAGCTTTGAGGATCACCAACTACCACCACCAGGTCAGTGCTCGAAGCCAACGAGGCCGCCTCACGCGCCCGCCTCGCTACGTGTGAGCAAAGGGTTACTGCTATTCTGATGTCCTGGAACTTCTCCAGGGAAGTTAAAAGCTCGCCGACGAAGGCTTGAACTTCATGCGGTAGCCTTGTAGTTTGAGAGAGAATGGCCAAGCGTTTTGGCAGCCTTCCCCTGAAGATGCTGGAGACGGAAAGGCCAGCCTTTGACTTAGGGCCCGCCCGGTCGAGTAGCCCTTTTACCTCGGCATGACCAGGGTCACCGTATACCACAACAAAGTAGCCTTCGCTGGCAAGCTGCGATGCCACCTGCTGGGCTTTCCTGACAATCGGGCAGGTGGTATCAATAAACTTCAATCCCCGGTGCTGAAGCTGATGGTAAACTTGGGCGGGGACACCGTGGGCGCTGATGGCAACAAGACCTCGGGCATCATCAAGGCTGTGTACTACCGCTATGCCCATAGCCTCAAGCTCACTGACCACGACATCGTTGTGCACCAGCCTTCCCAGAGTGAAAACAGGGGTGCTTCGAGCCGCCCTCATGGTGGTCTCGACGGCTTTTGCCACGCCAGGGCAAAAGCCTAGTTCGGTAGCTTTCTTGACGAGTTTTGCCATTCTTTCCTCACCGCAGCCCTTTGCCGAAGATCCATACCGGGGACAGAGACACCAGCGGGTGACCAATTGTCAATTTCCCCTTTGACCAATACCCCCTCTTTGCTCACAGGTGCGAAACCGGGCATCAAGATTCGCGCTCCACAACAAAACGAGTCATATCACGAAGCTGACTCCGCGGCCAGCGCAGAAGCGATAGCCCCCTAAGTTGCTCCAGGGCTGCATCATGATACTCATTGGCTAAACCCTGGGCATAGACCCTGGCCTCAACAGCCTCCAGAATTCCCAGAACCGCGCGTACCCCCTCATCATCAATTACTTCCTCCTGGTAGATATCCACCAGCTCTCCTCTCGCTTTACCCTTTGCTGTCTCCAAGGCATATGCGATGGGGAGAGACTTCTTCTTGTGCCTGATATCGCTGCCCCAGGGCTTGCCGGTCTTCATCTCATCACCCCATATGCCTAGGATATCATCCCTGACCTGGAAGGCCAGCCCCAAATTCCAGCCGACGCGGGAGAGCCCCCGTATCACGGCTTCGTCATCGCTACCCAGCAATGCGCCCACCTCAAGGGAGTGGGAAATGAGGGCCGCGGTCTTCCTCTCGGTCATCTCCAGGTAATCGCTCACCAGGATGTCAAATCGACTCTCATAGCTAATGTCAAGGTACTGACCCTCGATGGTGGTGAGGCAAGCCTCATACATGAGCTTGTGAGTGAGCAATTGCTTTCCCGCCGGGATGCCACGCTGGGCAAGGCCCAGCAATGCGAGACCGGCTATAGTGGCGAGGGCGTCGCCAGCGTTTATTGCCTGAGGCTTTCCCCAGATGCTCCACACCGTGGGGCGGTGGCGCCTTTCCACGTCGTCGTCC
>DAOWEF010000038.1 GCA_030638665.1 Dehalococcoidia bacterium | reverse complement strand
GCAGGACCGAGGATAAGAAATAGCGGCACATTGAGGTGAGGAGAAGCGGGGGGCGCTTAAAAAAGTGAAAGCACTAGTCCAAAGAGTGTGCAAAGCCTCGGTAAGCGTCGCCGGCGAATTGGTGGGTCAGATCGGCCCGGGACTGTTGGTGTTCTTGGGCATATCCAGGGGGGACACGGAGCGGGATGCCCATTACCTGGCGGAGAAAACGGTAAGCCTCCGCATCTTCCCCGATAGTGAAGGCAGGTTCAACCTCTCCGCCCTGGACACGCAGGGCGAGCTTCTGGTGGTGAGTCAGTTCACCCTGCTCGCCGATACCAAAAAGGGGCGACGCCCCAGCTTTACCGAGGCAGCACCACCGGAGGAGGCTGAAGTCCTCTTTGAGCAATTCCTCTCCTATCTTCACTCCAGCGGGCTCAGGGTGGCAAGCGGTCGATTTCAGCAGCACATGCTGGTGGAGATCCATAACGATGGACCGGTCACCATCATGCTCGATAGCAAAGAGAAGCATCCTGAGCCGTGACCATCGGTAAAAAGCCCCCGAAGTTCCCCTCAGCTCGATGAAAAGCGGTATATTCTGCATCTAGTTGCACCTGCAAACTATTGCAATTATTTTCCAACTATGCTACTATAGAATTCGATGAAGGGACTGAAGCGATCTAAAGAGGTAGGCGAAGCTTTTCGGGAGCTGGGTTACCGACTGACCCCGCAGCGCCAGCTCATCCTCACCGCCCTTCAGCAGAGCGATGACCATATAAGCGCTGAGGATATCCACGCACGGGTTTGCGCCAAATATCCCCAGGTGAACATCTCCACTGTCTATCGCACCCTGGAGCTTCTGAAGGGCCTGGGCCTGGTAACCGAGACCGACCTCGGGAGCGGGCGATTTCGCTATCACCCCGCCGAAAAAGGCCACCACCACCATCTAATATGCGAGCAGTGCGGCAATACCATAGAGACCGCGGAATCCCCATTTTTATCCTTGAAGCGCACCCTGCTTATGGAGTACGGGTTCAAAGCCAACATAAGCCATCTCGCCATCTTCGGGCGCTGCGCCAGATGCCGAAGATGATTTTTTATTCGTTTATTAATGCAATTAATTGCAAATACAACAAATTGCATTAAAACCAAGGAATGGGGTCCCAAGTGCACATCCCGGATGGTTTTTTGAACATCGCGACCTTGGCCACCACCTATGCGGTATCGGCGGGCGGCATCGGCTTTGGGCTGAGGCAGGCACGGAAAAAACTGGCTGAAAAGCATGTGCCCCTGATGGGCATAATGGCCGCCTTCATCTTCGCCGCCCAGATGCTCAATTTCCCCATCGTCGGCGGCACCTCGGGGCACCTCATTGGCGCCGCCCTGGCAGCGATCCTCCTCGGGCCCTGGGCTGCGGTGCTGATCATGGCCTGCGTCCTCATCATCCAGAGCCTTATCTTTCAGGATGGGGGGCTCCTCGCCCTGGGAGCCAATGTCTTCAACATGGGCATCATCGCCAGCTTCACTGGCTACTACCTCTACCGGTTCACCACCCGCCTCATGGGAATGAGTAGGCGAGGCAAACTCATCGGCAGCTTCATCGCCGCCTGGGGCTCGGTATTCCTCGCCTCCATCGCTGCCGCCATAGAGCTTTGGGTCTCAGGCATATTGCCTATCCAGGTGGCGCTGCCGGCGATGGCAGGCTGGCATGCCCTTATCGGCATCGGTGAGGGGCTCATCACAGTGGGGGTGCTCAGACTTGTAATGGCTACCAGAAGAGACCTGATGGAGCTAGAGAGAATATAGGAGGGGAAAATGAAGGTCAAGTGGTGGCATGTCGCGCTGGTTATTTGCTTGGCGGTAGCGTTCCTCTCGCCGCTGGCCTCCGCCTCCCCCGATGGTCTGGAGAAGGTTGCCGAGGATCATGAATTTATCGGGTCTGCAGAGGAGGCCCCATTCCAGATTATCGCCGATTACCTCTTCCCCGGTATAGAGAATGAGGCCCTGGCCACCATCCTGGCAGGGATAATTGGCACCATTGTTATCTTCGGCATGGTCTACATCCTGGCGCGCTTGCTGAGATTGAGGAAACGCCAGGCAGAATAGCTACTATCAACCGAGTAACTAACGAGGATTGCGGTGAAACACGGCTTTCTGGATCGCTATAGCGACCTTGGCAGCTTTATCCACAAGCTGGACCCGCGCACCAAGGTCATCACCACCTTTGCTTTCATCCTGGTGGTAGTGCTCACGCCGCCACCAAGGTGGCAGGCCTTTACCCTCTATTTCGCCCTTATTGCCGGCCTGGTCCTCCTCTCCAAAATACCGCCGCTCTATGTTTTGAAGCGGTCGCTGGTCATCGTGCCCTTCGTCCTCTTCATCGCCATCTTCATCCCCTTCCTCAAGCCTGGTGAGCT
>DAOWEF010000025.1 GCA_030638665.1 Dehalococcoidia bacterium | reverse complement strand
GGAGATGGAGGAAACCGCGAACATCCTGAACCATGCCACCCCTCGCTCGCTGGTGATCCTGGACGAGATTGGGAGGGGAACCAGCACCTACGATGGCATCTCCATTGCCCAGGCAGTGGCCGAATACATTCATCACCACCCGGGGATGGGGGCGAAGACCATCTTTGCTACCCACTACCACGAACTGGTGGAGTTGGCACACTTCCTGCCCCGAGTAAGGAACTTCAATGTTGCCGTAGCTGAAGAGGATGGTAAGGTCATATTTTTACGCCGCATCATGCCTGGCGGCACTGACAAGAGCTATGGCATCCATGTGGCGCAGCTTGCCGGCCTTCCTCGCTCGGTGATTCACCGCGCTGAGGAGGTGCTTTGCAATCTGGAAAACGACCGCCAGCGAAACGGGCCACGTCGAGAACGAAAAGGATCCCAGCCGCAGCAGATTTCCCTCTTTGCGAATTCATCGCCTATTTTGGATGAGCTGGCGCAACTGCAGGTGGATGCCATGACGCCGCTTGAGGCGCTCACCAAGCTCTACGAGCTAAAACAGAAGGTGAAAGAGGAGTTATAAGGGAACAGAAGCATGGGAGGTGACCCAATGGCAAAACCAAAAAGATCGCATGACGTACCAACCAAATGTGCCAGGTGCGGGCATGAACAGCTCGGGCAGGAAGAGTTATCAATGTATGGCAAGCTCGGCTTTATGGGGCCGGCCTATCGATTCTATGTCTATATTTGCAAGAAATGCGGCCACTCAGAACTCTTCTTCCAGGGTGCAAAGTGGATAAAGTAAGAAATGCTCATCAAGGTCTTGTCGCCTGAATTCGTCTCCTAGATCGCTGACCAGGAGGTGATACCAATGGGTGTACCAAATAGAGCGGATTGGGTACCTACCAAATGCGCCAGTTGTGGCAGTGAACAACTAAAGCGGGCAGAGTTGTCCATGCATGGCAAGCTCGGCTTCCTGGGACCGGCCTATAGATTCGATGTCTATATTTGCAAGGAGTGTGGCTACTCAGAACTTTTCTTCCAGAGTGCAAAGTGGATAATGTAAGAAATGCCGATCAAGGTCTTAGCGCCTGAGGTCGTCTCCAAGATCGCCGCCGGTGAGGTGGTGGAGCGGCCTGCCTCGGTGGTCAAGGAGCTTATCGAGAACTCCCTCGATGCTGCCGCTACCCAGGTCTCCATCGAGGCGCGCGGCGGAGGACTGAACCTGATAAGGGTTATTGATAATGGCACGGGCATACCCGCAACCGAGGCCCCCCTTGCCTTTCATCGCTACGCCACCAGCAAGGTCAGCAACATGGCAGACCTCGATGCCATTTCGAGCCTGGGCTTCAGGGGCGAAGCACTGCCCGCTATCGCCGCCGTAGCCCAGGTTGAGCTATTGACCCGCACCCCGGAGGAGCTCGCAGGAGCGTATCTTAATCTGAAAAATGGCGCGGCGGTCGAAACGGGGAAAAGAGCCTGCCCCCAGGGAACATTGGTCACGGTGCGCCACCTATTCCAAAATGTCCCCGCCCGCCTCAAATTCCTCAAGTCGCCTGCTACAGAGAGTAGCCGTGTCTCAAATCTGGTAAGTCAGTATAGCCTCGCCTTTCCTGAGGTCAGGTTCAGCCTGTTCCTCGATGGGCGGATGGCCCTCCAGACCGCGGGCAATGGCGCACTGCGCGATGTACTGGTCAAGGTTTATGGGCTGGAGATGGCCGAGGCAATGATCCCGGTGGGGGAAGTGAATTCTCAGGTCTGGGGATTTGTGAGCCCCCCTTCCCTTGCCCGCTCCAGCAGAGGCCACCTTAGCTTCTTCGTAAATCGCCGCTGGGTGCAGAGCCGTCTTCTCAGTCGCGCCACAGAGGATGCCTATGAGGGGTTGCTAATGACAGGAAAACACCCCATCGCCGTGCTCAACATCTCCCTCCCCGCTCAGGACATCGATGTAAATGTCCATCCCGCCAAGTTCGAGGTGAAATTCCGCAATGAGCAAGCCCTGTTCACCGCTGTCCAGCGAGCGGTGCGCGCTGCTCTGGTGAAGGAGATGACCGTGCCCCGGGTGATGAGGCCACCCAGCGTAGTCGACGTGCCCACCTTCATCCCCCAGAAGGAACCCCCGGCGAGGCATGAAGAGCTATTTGAGGGCTTCGCCCCTAGACCTTCCCCGGGGCCCTTGCCCATCCTGCGCGTTTTCGGGCAGCTTTCCGCAGCCTATATTATCGCCGAGGGGCCTGATGGGCTTTATCTTATCGATCAGCACGCCGCCCACGAGCGCATCCTCTTTGAGCGGGTGCGCGCCCAGCAGGCAAGCAGGGCGGTGGAGGTTCAGGGGATGCTTGAGCCTTTGACCATCGAGGTTACGCCACGCCAGGAGGAGATGCTGCGGGCGGGCGGAGAGGTCCTTAACTCCTACGGCTTCGCCATCGAGCCCTTCGGTCCGCGAACCTACCTGCTACGCACCGTGCCCGCCTTGCTCCGCGAAGGGAATATCGCTCAGGCTGTGATCGATATACTGGATTCCCTCGGTGAGGGGGGGGAGAGTGGGAAAAGAGAGGAAAGGATCGCCCTTTCGCTTGCCTGCCACAGCGCAGTGAGAGCCGGTCAGGTATTAAGCCCGGAGGAAATGCACCAACTGGTGCGCGAGCTGGAGCAAGCGGAGTCGCCCCATACCTGTCCCCATGGCAGACCGACAATAATCCGCTTTACATCCTCACAACTGGAGCGAGAGTTCGGCCGCTCTTTATAGATTCAAGTAGTTATGGGCGTAGATTACCTTGTTCTGCAGGATCCGGACGGTCTTGGCGACGGCAGCCTGCTCCTGGTCACTCATGTCGACGATCGAGGGGTCGAATTCCTCGCCCGTAGCACAGGCATCGTAGAGGGCGAGATAGACCTTGCCCAGGGCGGTGGAATCATCGCGGTTCTCCAGTAGAGTGATCGTCTCCATTAGCTTCTTATCGAAGGGATCCAGGATCACCGAATCCATCCCGGCCCCCATGAGCATTACCAGGTAGACTCGGTTAAGCACCTGTCTGACATCCTCGGGGGCACCATTGGATACGTTAGAGAGACCGCAGGTCATGTGCAGGGGGGGATCCATCATCTGTCTGATGACAAAGGTCGCATTAACCACCTCGGGGGCGTGCTCCTGGGTGCCGTTAACCGTCATCGCCAGGGGGTCGACATAGATATTCTGCGGATTCACACCTGCCTCCTCGGCTGTAGGGAGCAGGTCCTCGACCAGGATACCTACCCGGGAATCGGCGCTCACAGGCAGGCCGGTGGCGCGCAGGGTAAGTGTGATGATGTTGACATCGTACTTCGCGGCAAGGGGAAATAATACGCTCATGCGTGCCGGATCGGCATTGGTGCTGTTAATAATTGGCTTCTGCTTGCACAGCTCAAGACCGACTTGAATAGCCTCGGCATTGGTGGTATCCAGGGACAGGGGAACATCTACCACCTCCTGAACGGTGTTCACCAGCCAGTCCATAACCTCGGGCCCGGACTTCTTCTGGGGGCCGATGTTCAGGTCTAGTATCTTTGCGCCACAGTCCACCTGTTTCTTCGCCAGGTCCTGAATGAAGGCTTTATCCCGTTCCCCGATGGCGGCCCTCACGTTGTTGTTGATTATCTGTATACGCTCCCCGATCCCAGCAAACATGATTCTCCTCCTTTTTCTAAATTTATTATTGTGTTGTTATAGCAAGGCCAATTTATTAGCTATCTCCGAAACACCCCGACGTAGCGGGGACTCAGAGGGCAGCCCGGTTAACGGCGCTCCCCTTACTTCTAGCGGCATCATACCTGCATCCTGAGGAAGCACCGCAATGAGTTCAAGCCCAGCCTCTTTTATCGCCTGTTCGATCTCAGGGGGAAGGCTATCGCTCACCCGATTGACCACCAGGGCGATCCTATTCACATGGGTTCTCAGCTCACCGATGAGCTCCTTCATGCGCACAGCGGCGGAGATCCCCCTGATCGTGGGGTCTGAGATGAGGAGCAGGATATCCACATCCCGCGTAGTCTGGCGACTGATGTGCTCCATGCCCGCCTCGCAGTCGATAACCACATAGCCATAGTTACCTGCCAGGCGGTCGATACAGTCGCGGAGCCAGTGGTTGGCGGCACAGTAGCATCCGGGGCCCTCCGGCCGCCCCATCGCCAGCAGGTCCACCCCCTCCGATTCCACCAGGGCCTCCTGAATCCTCAATTCGATGTAATTCGGCTTGGGTATGCCACTACTCTCGGCGACCTTGCGGTCGGCCATCTCCTCACGCACCCCGCCCACCGTTTCCTCGAGAGGCAAACCAAGTGCCGTATGGAGGTTAGCGCTGGGGTCGCCGTCGATGGCGAGCACGGCGCCTTTTTTCGCGAGCAATTCAATGAGGAGGGCAGCGATGGTGGTCTTACCAACACCCCCCTTCCCCACGATAGCTATGGTCTTAGTCATACCTCAAGAGGCCTAGTGCTGCTTCAAGAAGCCACCAACGTCCACCGCATCGCGGGGGCCGACCATGATCTTCCAATCGGGCAATTCTTCCTCAAGCTCGCCGCGGAGCACGGCGACACCGCCGGGAATGATTATATTTCTATGGCTGATTTTATCAGCAGCATTGAACTCCTTAATTGTTTTGGCGATCTTCTCCGCATCTAACTTGCCTGCTGCCCAGGAAGTGAGCACAGAGAGACCCTCGGTATCACATACCATGAGCCAGGCGGGGATGCCGCTGGACTCCAACTCTCCAGCGATGGAGAAGTAGGTCAGGGAGAAGTTGGTGGTTACGCATAGCGGGCTCTCCTTTTTCGGTGTGCCTATCTCATAGATGCCGGGGGTCATCTGGATCGGTTTTTGCGGGTCGGTATAGATGTTGAGGCGCAGGGTCGCTAGGGGGTAGACTACGCCCGGGGTGAAGCGATCGAGCACAATGATCCCGGCATATTTAGCTACTTGCTGCCCGGCTAGCAGTGCCTCCTCCTCCATGCTGGCTGAGCCCTGGCCGGGGAAGGTGATAACGGGGAAGCCCAGGGGTTGGAAACTTTTATTAATGGCCAGCCGGCGAATCTGAGTCAGGGCGGTGAGGGACTGGCCAAACTCACGGGCACCGGGATCAAGAACCACGTCCTCCACACCGGCATCCGTTACCCGCGTTACCAGGTCCGCAAGCTCGCTCAGTCCCGCAGGTTCATATACTGCCAGGGGACACTGATGCTTCTTGGCCAGCTCCACCATCTGGTCACAGTTCTCCTTAGTGGCGGCGTAGATGAGCGGCTTGGCTTCGGCCACCTTTTCCAGCGCCAGGTCAATAATCGCAGGGTCGCTTGACATAAGAACTAAGGGGAGGTCGGTTTTGGATTTGACCAACTCCACGCATTTAACGAAGTTTTCGCCATTATTAGACGCATTCTCAATAGCGAAGCCATTTAGCTTG
>DAOWEF010000015.1 GCA_030638665.1 Dehalococcoidia bacterium | reverse complement strand
ATTGTTCAGTGTTCCCCGAAGCAGGGGGAGCAGTGCCCGGGTTGCCTGCTGTTGCGAGACCCCGAAGGACTGCCACAGGTCGGTGGCCAGCTTCACCAGGGTTACCAGGTAGTTGCAGGCGACCACCGCTGCGGCGTGATAGAGCACCTTATCGCCGGCAGCGAGCCTAATATAGGTCCCTTCGAGGGCAGTAGCCATATCCTGGAGTGTGGTGAGCAGCGGCTCGTCTGCTTCGATGGCGAAGGTTGAGCCGGGGATGTTCTCTATGGCATAGGCCACACTGGCGAAGGTCTGTAAAGGATGGAATCCGCCGACAAGAGCACCGCGCTTCCTCGCAGGCTCGAGGATATCGGTGGAGTCTGCGCCGCTACAGTGGACTACGCCTTGACCTGGGTGCCATTGAATCTCGGTGGCCACCTGGGCAATGGCATCGTCGGGGGTGGTGATGAAAACGAGCTGGGCCTTATCGGCCACTGCGTGGGCGCTGTCTTGTACCCGGCATCCGGGAACGGCCTTTGCCAGCCGCTGGGCGGAGGCTTTGGTGCGACTGGAGACGGCGACCACGGGGTATTCCTTGCCGCTGAGCTTGACTGCCAGCGCCGTGCCCACCGTCCCCGCTCCGATAAAGCCGATATCAATCATCTTACTTCACATCCTTAGCAGCAGGTATGCCGGCAAGCCCTTCAGCCTGCGTCACCGCCCTCACGATCGCTGCTGCTACCACCTCCGCCGCTATCGCTCCCAGCGTGGTGATATCCCCCGGCCCCTCTTTCCCCGTGGCGAGGGCAAACATGGCATCGCCATCAACCATGGTATGGGCCGGTCGGATGGCTCTCGCTAGGCCATCGTGAGCCAGCTGCGCAATTTTGTTCACCTGCTCCTTGTCCAGCGAGGCATCTGTGGCTACTACCCCAATGGTGGTATTAGAGGGAAGAGAGCTCGGCGATTCCTTGGACTTTTTCATGATCTCTATAGTATTTAGAAAGCCACCCTTCTCGATGTCCCGAGGGCCAGCGATGATCTTGCCCGTATTCGAGTCGACCACATCACCAAAGGCATTAACCGCAACGATAGCCCCGATAGTGATACTACCCAACCTCTGACTCGCCGTCCCAAGACCGCTTTTAGTCATTCTCTCCGGCCCCAGGATCTTGCCCACTGTGGCCCCGGTGCCCGCGCCGACGCACCCCTCAGCTACCGGCTCGTTTGAGGCTATAAGGCATGCCTTATAGCCATCATCGGGTCCTGGCCTCACCTTAGCGCTGCCCAAACGAAGGTCGAAGAGAATAGCTGCGGGGACAATGGGCACCTTTACCACGCCAGTGTCAAGGCCGTAGCCCCTCTCCTCCAAATAGCGCATCACCCCGCCGGCAGCATCGAGGCCGAAAGCGCTGCCCCCGCTGAGTAGGATGGCGTGTACCCGCCCCACCAGGCTCATCGGGTGCAATGAGTCTGTCTCCCTGGTGCCCGGTGCAGCGCCACGAACATCGACGCCGGCCACTGCCCCCTCCTCACATAGGATCACCGTGCAGCCGGTGGCGGCCTCTTTATCAGTGTAGTGCCCCACCTTTATCCCGGGAACGTCAGTGACCGCGTTATACATAATTAAGCTCTATGGAATGCAAAAAACCTTCTCAGGCACAGCCCGAGAAGGCATTATCATTTCACTACTATATGCCGTCTCGGTCGTGACCGATCCAAGCGACCTTTTTGTTTTTCGTTCTTTGCGCTATTTATGCAGGTTCACCGCCCCGATATTATCGGGGTCGCCGAACCATAATCATATCATACGCTGCTGAAACTTGTCAAGGGGGGTTTGTGAAGGGCTCTACACTGTTTTGTGGGGCATAACCGCTTTCGCCCAACCTGACCACTCCATCAAATTGTTTAGATAACCCCGCATCCCCCGCAAGAGGCAAATCCCTTCTAAAAAGCACGGGTAGACCCCCCGCCTTTGCTAACGCACTTGGTGACACAGGGCGTCACCAAGTGCTATAATCATATCAGCAATGCCCTATGCCAGATTCAAAACAGGGCCATCTGACACAAAAAATAATAGGAGGCATGAGCTATGGCGGGGTCTGCAAAACCCCTATTCGGCGGTTCGAATCCGCCTGTCGCCTGTTGTTTGCCCTACATGGGCCATTATTAGCAAGAATCGGTGTTTTATAGAGTTCGCTACGACTCCCTTTACCGCCGCAAAGGGCGAAAAGCGAGGGCTTCTTTCACAACGGTAAAGTTTGAAAAAGGAGGTTGCAATAGTGGCTGAGCTAGCAGACCTGGAAAAAAGGATCAGAGTTCTGGAGGACATTGAGGCGATCAAGAAACTCAAAGCTAAATACTTTCGCTGCGCTGACAAGAAGCTTTGGGATGAAATGGAAGGCTGCTTTGCCGAGGATGCCGTGGCAGATTACGGGATGGGCATAGAGTTGCTCCAGGGAAGAAAGGCAATTGTCAAGTTCTTGAAAGATAACCTGGGGCGCGAATCTATGATCTCTGCTCATCAGGGCCACAATCCCGAGATCGAGATAACCAGTGATACGACTGCCCGTGGTACATGGGTATTAAATGACCGTCTTATAATACAGACGATCGCAACGCTGAATGGTTGGGGCTACTATGAAGATGAATATGTTAAGGAAAACGGCGGCTGGAAGAAAAAGAGCACCAAGATTACCCGCATCCTTGAAGAATGGACGCAGACCAAGTGATAAGGTGCAGATGCCCTGACCATTACAACGTGGTCAATTTTTACCCTCCCTTAAATAGAGAATATCGTATTCACCACCACCTTTTTGTCCAGGTACGAGGAGGCTCCGCCCAGAATCAGCGATTAACTTCATAAGTTGTATTTTGGGGTGAATGTTCAGTCTGTTATTGCGGCCAAAACGAAGCAGGTAAATTAATGTCAATATCAAATGGGGTAAGGCAAGCGTTCATATTTCTACCTTTAAATCTCTACTCAACTCTCTTATTTGGGATTGCTTCCTCCCTCGAGGCCGACCGGTCAGCAGACACTTTGGCCCGGGTCGGGGTCCTGGCAATGGCAGATTACTGGTGGCCGAAGTCCCGACTCGGCGGGCTGAGCACCAGCCCATGAAAAGGGGAGTAATGGCTATTTTAAGGGTGGTATGGAGAAAACATTGAAGGCAGCAACTAAAATATAGTAGAATTTAACTTGAGTCTGCTCTTCGTCTCCGAACGCCGAGGTGGCGGAACCGGTAGACGCGAGGGACTTAAAATCCCTTGGGTTTTTGCCCGTGCGGGTTCGAGTCCCGCCCTCGGCACCTTTTTCGCCCTATATGAGCCTTTATAAGAGGAAATCGAGGGTTTTTGAAAGTCGCCCTGATTTCTTTTACAACCATTAAGTTCAAAAAAATGACGTGGGACACTGAGTTTGAGATTGCCTTCAACCCCAAGACAGTGGCTGTAGTGGGGGCCTCCCGCAAGACCCCCCCTTTCAGCGATTTTGTGGTCATTCTCCAGAATGCCGGCTTCCCAGGCCGTATCTATCCCATCAACCACAAAGCGGTTGGTGAAGAGATCCACGGCCTAAAGGTTTACCCCGATCTAGTTTCGGTCCCCGAGCCCATCGACCTGGTGACCATCGCCGTTCCCCTACATGCAATCCCCTCCGTACTCGAGGACTGCATTGCCGCAAATGCCAAGAATATCCAAATCTATACTGCGGGTTTTAAGGAAGCGGGTGATGAAGAGGGAATAGCGCTGGAGGAGAAGCTTAAAGAGATAGCTGAGAGAGGGGGGCTCCGCATCGTAGGACCTAATTGCATGGGGCTTCATGTCCCCGCCGCCAAGCTAACTACCTGGATCAGTTTCGACCCCGAGCCCGGCCCCGTGGCTATGCTCGCCCAGAGCGGCGGCCATGCCGGCCAGTTTGTTTTCGATGCCCCGCTACACTACGTTTACCTGAGCAAGGTGATTAGCTATGGTAATGCTGCGGTACTCGATTGCATCGACTTCCTGGAATACCTGTCCACCGATGCGGAGACAGAGATCATCTGTATGTATTTGGAGGGGATCAGCGATGGCAGGAAGCTTACCACTTTGGTCCGGGAAATCAATAAGACTAAGCCGGTGATTATCTGGAAGGGGGGAACCACCGATAGCGGCGCTAGAGCCGCTGCCTCCCATACCGGGGCCCTCGGTGGTGAGATGGCGGTGTGGGATGCTTTCTTTAAGCAAACCGGGGCAGTTAGGGTCGATGGTGCGGATGAACTTCTCGATGTCGCGATGACATTCCGCTACCTTCGCCACGTGGCGAGCAACCGTGTAGCGTTGGTCGGGGGGGGAGGAGGTAATAGCGTTGCCGGCGCCGACATTTGTGCTCGGGCTGGGCTTGCTCTGCCCACTTTTAGCGAGGCAACGCTACAGGAACTGGGAAGCTTCATACCCCGTGAGGGGTCCATAATAAAGAATCCTATAGATATTGCCACATCAATGGCAGATCTCAACATCATGATGCGCTCCATAGAGTGCGCTATCGCCGATCCCTCGATCGATGCCGCTATCTTCATTCTATCCCCGGGTTTATTCTTCCTCAAAGCTGCTATAGACCCGGCGTCACAGATGACCACCATACAGGAGGCGGTAGACAAGCAAGCCCGGATAATTCTGGATCCCCTTATAGAATTAGACCATGAAAATCCCTACAGAAAGCCCCTGGTCATGGTGTTCCATGAAAGTCTGGCACGCTTCCTCCCCGGTCAGGAGGAGCAACTGCGGCAGGAGCTGCTGAAGGAGGGAATCCCCGTCTATTACTCCCTGGAGCGGGCGAGCCGTGCCATGGGGAAATTCAGCCGCTACCATGAGTTCCACAGAAAAACCGATGCTCCACAATAACTAATTCTCGTACATGCCACCTCCCGCTACAGAACCGGTTATTTCTTTACCTTTCCTTTACTTTTAGGTTAGTATAATTAGTGGACATGCGTAACCTGATCACAGAGGATGAGAAAGACCTGGCAGAAGCCCTGGCCAGAGGAATGCGCAAGCAAGGCTATGCTGCCGATATTGCTTACGATGGCGAAGAAGCCCTGGTTATGGCGGAGGTAAATGACTACGACCTCATTATCCTCGACCTCAATCTGCCCAAGATCGACGGTGTGGAGGTATGCAGAAGGATACGGGCCTCAGGCTCACCGACCGGCATCCTCATGCTGACTGCCCGCTCCAGGCTTGACGACCGGGTAGATGGCCTGGATAAAGGTGCGGACGATTACCTGGTTAAACCGTTCCACTTCCCCGAGCTGCTGGCAACGGTGCGTGCCATACTGACCTGCCCCCGAATTTAACATGCCTTTACCATAGAAATGCTAGTGTGAATGAGCAAGTGTATCAACGCCGATTAAAATAAATCCCGGAGGAGCGCAGGGGGCAACTCCTTGAGGGAGGAGAGCGCCTTCTGGCTGGTCAGGTCGCTGTGAAGGGGGGTAATGGAAATCTTATCTTTGGTGAGCGCCCATATATCGGTGCCCTCCTCCGGCTGCCACTCCGGCTTGCCGCGCACAATCCAGTAGTACTTTCTCTTCCCATCATGCCCCTCCTCGATCGCATCACTATAGCTTCGCCGCCCCAGACGGGTAACCTCTATACCCTGAATACGGTCAAAGGGCAAGTTGGGCAGGTTTATGTTTAAGAGTATCTCCTTTGGCAAAGCCTGCTTTTCGAAATTTCTGGCCAGCGCTGCCGCCAGACGGGCAGCAACATCGAAGTGGACATCCTTAAGTGCCCCTACCGATAAGGCTACCGAGGGAATGCCCTTAATGTATCCCTGAAGAGCGGCACCCACTGTCCCTGAGATGAGCACATCATCGCCGAGATTTGACCCATCGTTGATCCCGCAGAATACCAGGTCAATCCCACTATTGAGCAGATTGCCTAAGGCCAGGATAACACAATCGGCAGGGGTGCCCTCTACGCAATAACTCTTTATCTCTTTAACCAGGGGCTCTATCTCCCTCGCCCGCAGCGGATGATGAAGCGTCACTGAGGTGCCCACGGCGCTCTGCTCCCGGTCCGGAGCCACGACCACCACCTCACCAACCTGCTGCAGCGCCGCAACGAGGGTCCACAGCCCCCTGGCGTAGATACCGTCATCGTTGGTAACCAGTATCCTCAAGTTTTTCGCCCTTTTCGCCCTACACAAACCTTTATTATCGAGAATCGGGATTTTGTAAGGTCACCCCGAATTATTTTGCAATCATTAAAGTTCGAAATACCTTTCGGGCCACCAGGCCAATCTCCGCAGGGCTTGAGGCAATGGTGGCCCCGGTGGCACGGAGCGCCTCGATCTTCTCCGCTGCGGTTCCCGAGCTACCGGTGATGATCGCCCCGGCGTGTCCCATCCTTCTCCCCGGCGGCGCGCTGCTCCCGGAGACGAAGGCGACAATGGGCTTGGTCATCCCCCTGATGAATTCCGCCGCCTCCTGCTCCGCAGTCCCGCCGATCTCCCCGATAAGCACCACGAGCCTTGTTTCCGCATCCTTTTCGAATAGCTTGAGCACATCAACAAAGGTGGTGCCAATTAGGGGATCGCCGCCCACGCCAATGCAGGTGGATTGCCCTATCCCCTGCTCTGTTAGCTGGGCCACCGCCTCATAGGTCAGGGTGCCGCTACGGGAGACCACGCCCACACTCCCCGGCATATGAATGTCGCCGGGCATGAGCCCCACCTTGCATTTCCCCGGCGAGATAACCCCGGGGCAGTTGGGTCCGATGAGGCTGATAGATTTCCCTTT
>DAOWEF010000074.1 GCA_030638665.1 Dehalococcoidia bacterium | reverse complement strand
TATTATTAAAACCGGACTGCTGCTGGGCGGTGTGGTAACAATTATGTATGCGGTTTTACAGGGCTTTGACGGTATGAGCAACGCGCTCAGGTTTGGTGCGATTGCTATCAGCTTGGCTGTTCTCGTCTTTCTAGGCTATTGGACACTCATTGAACGGCGGCAGCCTAAGAATTCCAAAATAACGGGAAAAGAGGATGTCGAAAATCAATAAAGTCCTTGTCACTGGCTCAGGGCCGATAATAATCGGGCAGGAGGCAATAGCGGGTAGGCTGGCCGACGTCGGCCAGCCTACCCCAGGGCCTTTTAGGTTGTGGCAGCCTGGCTTCTATGACTTCAATATCTATAGCGAGGAGAAGCTTGACTATATCCATAACAATCCTGTAAGCGCTGGTCTGGTTCTCTCATCTGGTGACTATGAGTGGTCAAGTTATCATCTCTATTTCTCTGAGGAACGCAAGGCAAACACAGCAGTATCAGCAGAGCAGTGGAAGTATTGCTAAGTGAAGAGCAAACATCCTTAGTCAAGCCCCTTCGGGAGTATTTAAAGGTCGGAAATAAAATAGAGAGTATGGAGAGAACGAAAAAGGTGCTTAGTTGAAGCAGATCATCGCCCCTGTCCTCTCCAATGAGGAGATCATGCCCGGCGTCCATCTTTTGTGGGCCGAGGCCCCCCAGATCGCCGGTGCTGCTCAGCCGGGCCAGTTTGTCATGGTGCGCACCAGTGAAGACCATGACCCACTGCTGAGGCGTCCGTTGAGCATTCACCGCGTGGTGGAAAACGGGGCGCTGGCCCTCCTCTTCGAGGTGGTCGGGCGGGGCACAGATTGGCTCGCCCAGCGCAAAGCGGGGGAGAGGCTCGATCTTCTGGGGCCACTGGGGCGAGGTTTCGATGTTCACTCTCAAAAGCTGCTCCTGGTTGCCGGGGGCATCGGGATTGCCCCCCTTATTTTCCTTGCCGAAAAAGCCGCAGCCGATGGCCGGCATGTAACCGTGCTTACAGGGGCTAAAACAGCCGACAAGGTCTATCCTTTCAATAATTTGACGCCAGGTATATTGGCGGTTGAGATTACTACTGAGGATGGCTCGCTGGGCAAACAGGGCATGGTAACCGATCTCCTGGCCGACCGCGATCATGTAGTCGATCTCACTGCCGTTGACGCCGACTACCTTACCGGTCCCGATCAAATCTTCGCCTGCGGCCAGCTCGCAATGTACGAAGCGATGGCGAGCATAGACTGGCTGAAGGATAAATCGGTCCAGGTCTCCATGGAGGCGAGGATGGGCTGTGGATTCGGTGGCTGCGCCGGCTGCGCTATTGAAACCAAACGAGGCTTGAAGCTAGTGTGTCAAGACGGACCCATATTTGAGTTAACCGACCTCATTAGGTAACCGCAGGCGAAAAAGGGGGTGATAAATATGGTGGTTACCAAGAAAATCGGTATTCGAACCAGTGGAGAATGTGACCTCATTGACATTACCGCTCAGGTAATGCAGGAGGTTTTGGACTCAGGCGTCAATGCGGGCACGGTGACCCTGTTTATTAGCGGCTCGACGGCTGGCATCTCCACCATCGAGTACGAATCGGGGCTAGTAAGCGATTTTCAAGGTATGTGGGATCGCACTGTCCCCAGGAACATCCCCTACCAGCATGACCGCCGCTGGGGGGATGGCAATGGGCACTCTCATGTGAGAGCTTCCCTCCTCGGCCCCTCTTTAGTAGTGCCCTTCACCGATAAAACCCTCCTTCTGGGCACCTGGCAACAGATTATAGTAGCGGATTTCGATAATCGCCCTCGCTCCAGGGAGATCGTGCTGCAGATCATGGGCGAATAGTTTGACAAGCAGGCCAGTTTATTTACAGTTCATCCGTATGAATTACCTAATCTCAATTTACCTCCTGCGGCGCCTGGACACTGCAGGATGATAACTGTATAATATTCAAATTGTTAGGGAGAGGGGACAGATGGCCTCGATAAAAGAGGTTCTTGCAAGCTCCGAGCTATTTAATGGGCTAACCGATGAGGAACTGGAAAAGGTAGCCGCGCTGAGTCGGGAGGAGACCTATGCAGCGGGACTCAGTGTGTTCGACGAGAGCACAACGGCCAAGGAGCTATACATTGTCGCTGAAGGCAAAATAAGCATGGAGATGAGACTTCCCGTTTACCCCGGGTTAGAGCAAGACACGTTGACGGAGATTATTCCCCCGGGAGGGTCCTGTGGTTGGTCCGCAGTTGTCGGCTCCCGTGTGTATATCATGACGGCAAGGGCCGTGGAGCCGGTCAGGGTGATCGCCATAGATGGCGAGCGCTTACTTGCTCTATTTAATAAGAACCACGAAATAGGCTTTAAAGTGATGGAATGTGTGGTACAGGTAGCGTCATCGAGGGTGAGGAGTATTAAAAGGGCGCTGTTGGCCTAAACACCCCTCTGGCTGCGGTACTGAACGCCGATGGAATTGAATTCATGATTTTGGTGGAAAAAGGGAAGACAGGAGGCCACGATTAAAGAGGTTCTGGCAAGCTCCGAGCTATTTAATGGGCTAACCGATGAGGAGCTAGAAAAGGTAGCGGCGCTGGCTCGTGCGGAGGTCTATGAAAAGGGAACAGCCCTGTTCACCGAGGGCAGCGCGGCCGAGAACCTTTACATTATCGAAATAGGGAAAGTGGCCATGGAGATCAGCCTTTCCCCCACCCCTGGTATGGGGAAACAGGTAACGGTGGACACGCTGAGCAGGGGGCAGATCTGTGGCTGGTCCGCAGTCGGGGGAACCCCTGTATATATCCTGACGGCAAGGGCCTTGGAGCCGGTCAGGGTGATCATCATAGATGGGAGGCGCTTTTATACTTTACTGAAGGATGACCCCTATCTGGGCTATAGAGTGATGGCAAGGATGGCAGACGTAGTACACTCGAGGCTCAGGCGTATCAGAATGAACGTGCGCCTATTTCAACGCTAGCGACAGAAGCCAGAAACAGATTTACTTTTCCCAAGCGAGACAGGATGATGAAAGCAAGGAGCAATCTAGAGAGGGTCTTGGAAAGCGGAGCCTTTGCCGTCACCGGTGAGCTCGGCCCCCCGCAAAGCGCTGACCCTGAGGTGATCAGGGAGAAGGCGAGGCTGCTCAAAGGCTATGTTGACGCCGTCAACGTTACCGATGGCCAGACAGCTATCGTCCGCATGGCAAGCTGGGCGGCATGCCTCATCGGTATGAGTGAGGGGCTTGAGCCCACGGTTCAGATGACATGCCGCGACCGAAACAGGATCGCCCTTCAGATGGATATATTGGGCGTGTCAGCCCTGGGGATGAAGAATCTCCTCTGCCTCACCGGGGACCATCAGATCTTTGGCAACCATCCTCAGGCTAAGGGTGTCTTCGATATAGATGGTATCCAGCTCCTTCAAATGGCGAAAAATATGCGCGATGAGAAGAAGTTTCAGTCCGGCGATGAGATCTCCGTGTCACCAAGCCTCTTCATCGGGGCAGCCGCTAACCCCTTTGCCGACCCCTTTGACTTTCGGGTAATTCGCCTTGCCAAGAAGGTGGCGGCGGGGGCCGACTTCATTCAGACCCAGATCATCTATAATGTGGAGAGGTTTGCCAGGTGGATGGAGGCGGTGCGCCAGCGGGGACTGCATAAAAAGGTATATATCCTTGCCGGTGTGGCACCGATAAAATCGGCAGGAGCAGCCCGGTATATGAAGACCAGGGTTCCGGGCATGGACGTCCCCGATGAGGTAGTAGAGCGCATGGCCAGCGCCCCCAAGGGCGAGGCCAAGAGGGTGGGCATCGACCTCTGTGTGGATATCATTAACCAGGTGCGCCAGATCGAGGGCGTGGCCGGGATTCACTTAATGGCCATAGAATGGGAGGAGGCGGTAGCCGAGATCTGTGAGAAGGCCGGGCTGCTGCCCCGCCCTCAGCTATCAGATTAGTTATTCGGCAACAAACTCCCTGAGCCCCTGGGGAATTTTATCCCGGTCGCTGGCGATCGCCGGCACGATAGGTGACTGACCGCAGCTCTCTATTATCGCCCGCCCCTGCGGGCCAAGCATCAGCTCCAGGAAATCTATCGCCCGCTCAGGGTGGGGGGCATTACTGGGGATGGTGACCCCATAGACGATTGGTGCTCCGGTCAGGGTGGTTGTTGTTCCCGGCTCCCTGCCGGTTACCCCCACCTCAGCGGTGGCATAGAAATCGGCAAAATCAATGCTTGAGAGGTCTATCTCGTCAGGAAGCTCAAAATATTTGACTTCGTGCTGTATGGCTACGGAGCGATATTCAAAGGCGTAGTCCAGGTCCCCGGACTCGAGCAGGTAGAGAAGATCGGTCTCCTTGGGCTTTACTATCTCCCCCCAATCACCCCCGGCTCTGCCCCGGTCCATTTCTGTGCCGCTTTCCGGTATGGGAATAAGAGCGCCATAAAGGTCGGCAGCGTTGGCATCGGGGGTCAGGCCGAATTCGCCGGCCTCATCATAGTAGTACCCTTGGGCTAACTGGCACACCATCAACGACCGATAGCCGCAGGGGTCGACATCGGGGTCGGAGTGACCATACTTCACATCCTCATTGATGAGGACATCATACCATGTGCGCTCGCCGTTTCTTATGTCGTCAGCGAAGGGAGCGTCATCCCGGTAGGCGATCACCATCTCGTTGGTGGCAAAGCTAATATACCAGTCGGCGAATTCGGGGAACATCAGCTCCTCGATGGCCCCATAATCGGCAGAGCCGACGATGTCACCCGGCTTGCCCAGCTCGGTCACCTTTCTTATGGTGGTGCGGCTCCCCGCCGATTCGGTGACCACCGTTACTCCCGGGTTTTGCTCCTCGAATTCCTCCGCCAGCTTGTCGAAGGGCACCGAAAGGCTCCCGGCATGAAAGGCGACGAGGCCCGGCTGAGAGGCGCAGGCGCTGGCCACCAGCGCCAGCGCCACCACGAATAATGCTGCTTTCTTCATCCAAATCCCCTCGCTAAAAGATATGGACCGCTGATGCTTTGAAGGTTACATAAACCTCCCCACCCTCAGCGAGGCCCAGTTCCTCAAAGGAACGGCGGGTGACCAGGCATACGAAATCCGGCGGGGTGCTCACCGTGAGATAGAGGGTCGCCCCGCGGTCGGCGATACGGGTAATAGTGCCCCTGAGCGAGTTCCGGGCGCTAGAGATGAGAGGCTCCCTGGAGACGAGGATGTCCTCGGGACGCAGGGAGGCATGGAGCCGCCCCCGGAGCTCGCTCACCACCTCGAACTGCGTGCCCCCGACGGCAATGATCGCCGGCCCGCCATCGCCCCCGCGCACCTCCCCGGTGAAGATATTGCGCGTCATGGCGAAGCGGGCGACAAATTCCGAGTTGGGCTGGCGGAAGATCTCTTCCGGGGTCCCGATTTGAAGGATGTGTCCTGCGCCTAGAACGGCGATCCGGTCGCCCAGGGCAATCGCCTCCTCGAAGTCATGGGTCACATGGATGATCGTCTGCTTGAGACGCCGGTGGATCTGCCTCAGTTCCTGCTGCACCCCCTCCCGGTGCTGCGGGTCGAGGGCGCTCAAGGGCTCGTCGAGGAGAAGCACCTGCGGGCTGGTGCTGAGGGCGCGGGCCAGGGCCACCTTCTGCCGCTCCCCGCCGCTTAAGGTATCGGTGCTTCGCTCCAGAAGCGGGGTGATCCCTAGAAGCTCGGCCAGCCACTCCATTACCCTGCCCCTCTCCTCCTTTGGCCACTTCCTCTGCTTCAGCCCGAAGAGAAGGTTACCCTTTACCGTGAGGTGGGGAAAGAGAGCGTAATCCTGATAGACAAACCCGATCCCCCGTTTCTCCGGCTCGAGCTTGGTAACCTCCCTCCCATCGAGCCAGATTTCCCCCATCTTTATGGGGTGAAGCCCGGCGATGGCCTCAAGGAGCACCGTCTTCCCTGCCCCGGTGGGCCCCAGGATGATGAAGTACTCCCCCTTGTCCACCCCGAGATCGATCCCATCGAGGAGGAAGTCCCCCAGATTCACCGTCAGCTTCTTTATCTCGATCATGCCCGCTCCCCCCGATAGGCAATAGTCCGCAGCACCACGAATATGCCAATGCATATGATGATGAGCAGGGTGGCCACGGGCAGTGCGTAGTCGAGGCCATATTCCTCCAGGCGGTCATAGACCAGAATGGGGGCGATCTTGGGGTGTGAGGCCAGGACCAGCACCGCCCCGAACTCGCTTATGCTCCGCGCCCACATCATCACCGAGCCGCCAGCGATGCTCCTTCTGGCCAGGGGCAGCGATACCCTGAAGAAGGTTTGCCAGGGCGAAGCGCCCAGGGTGCGGGCCACCTTCTCCAACCTGACGTCCACCTTCTCAAACCCCTGCTTCGCCGAGTCGATGAGAAAGGGGACGCTCACAAAGATCATGGCGATAATGATTCCGGGGACCGCAAATACGAAATCGATGCCGATAGCATCAAAGGCGCTGCCCACGAAGAAACCTTTGCCAAAGACGAAGAGCAGGGCAATACCGGCGGCGATGTGGGGCACCACAATGGGAACATCGATGAGCGCCTCCACCAACCTCTTCCCGGGGAAACTGTGGCGCGCCAGGAAATAGGCCAGGGGCACCCCCAGAACAAGCCCCACCGCCGTAGCGATTAGCGCGGTGTAAATGCTGAGCCAGATGGCACTCCTCACCTCCCCCTCAAGCAGGGTATCCCACAGTGTCGCCGGGCTTGAGGAGAAGATCATCTTGCCCAGGGGGATGAAGATGAAGAGCAGGATAACCATCCCCAGAAGGAAAAAAGTGATAGTCAACCTACGCTGCACAGCCCATCGCAGGATGTTTCTCACTCTACTGCTATCACCGGTTCTCTCGTTCGCTACCATCTAATGTCTCCTCTCTCACGCAAATAAAAAAGCCCAGCGAGGGTCCCTTACGAACCTGC
>DAOWEF010000070.1 GCA_030638665.1 Dehalococcoidia bacterium | reverse complement strand
GGCACCGCTCTTTTTAAGCCGGGTCTCTAGATAATTGGTCAGATTGCTGAGCTCCCATTTATATGAGGGAACTGCCGCCAGGAGAAGGTTGCCGCCCAGCCGGTCCCCCTTTTCAAAGAGGGTGACCTGGTGTCCCCGTTCTGCCGCCCCCGCGGCAGCCTCCATGCCTGCAGGGCCGCCGCCGATGACAAATACCTTCTTCGGCGTTTTCGCCGGTACGCTGGTATATTCTGCCTCCTTGCCCACCTGTGGATTCACCGCGCAGGCGAGCGGCGCGCCCAACATGACCACGTCCAGACAGTGCCCACAAGCAATACAGGGCCTGATCTCCTCAAGCCTCCCCTCCCTGGCCTTGTTGGGGAGCTCCGGGTCGACGATGAGTGCACGCCCCATGCCGATGAGGTCAGCCCTTCCCTCGGCGATAATATTGTCTGCCAGGATGGGGTCGTTGATACGATAGGCGGCGACCACCGGGATCTTGGCCACCTTTTTGATCTCTTCAGCGAGGTAGACAAAGGCGCCACGCGGTACCGACATGTGAACCAGGGGCGTCCGGCATTCATGCCACCCAGCTCCTACATCTAGGCAATGAACCCCCTCTCCCTCCAGGATGGGGATTAGTTTTTTGGTATCCTCCAGGGTATGTCCCCCTTCCATAAACTCGTCTGCGGAGATTCTACATAACAGGGGGTAATCGCTGCCGGCCTTTCTTTTCGATGAGGCGATGATTTCAAGAAGAAACCTCATTCTGTTTTCCAGAGAGCCTCCATACTCGTCAGTGCGCTTATTGGTGCAGGGGGATAGAAAGCGGCTTATCAGATAGCCGATACCACAGTGAAGCTCTACAGCGTCGAAGCCTGCCTCCCGCGCCCGGCGTGCTCCCTCGCTGTATTCGTTAATAATCTGTTTGATCTCATCCAGGTTGAGCTCGCGCGGTTGGGAGTTGCGGCGTGTGGCGATCGCCGAGGGACCAACCTCCTCCAGGGGAGCGCCCTCGCCCCTGGCCCAAAAGTACTGGAGGCTTAGCTGGATCGCTATCTTGGCTCCCTCAGTGTGCACCACATCGACAAGCTGGCGAAGCCCCGTGATGAACCTATCGTGATAGATCCCCATCCGACCAGGGATGGGCTTCCCCATACTGGAAGGTAAAACCATGCCCGTGATTAAGAGACCTGTTCCACCCCTGGCCCGCACGGCGTAGTAATTCTTCTGGCGGTCGGTAACCATGTCATTATCACCATAGCCAGTGTCGGCTGCCAGGAAGACTATCCGGTTCTTCAGCTCCAACGTGCCTATTTGGATCGGTTGGAACAGATGCTTGAGCTCGGTCATTACACTCTCCTATTTGTTAGTGAGTTGAGTTGGCTGGCGTTTAGATTTCATAGCCAGCGCGGAATCCGGCCGCCATAGCTTCCATAATCCTGCCACCAGTAGCGGTGCAGTCGCCGACGCTGTGGACGGTCCAGCCTTTCTCCTCCAGTTCCCCCGCAAGCTTATCGTTCGTTTCCAGTGGCAGGGTCAGCGCTACCGTATCTGCTTCAAAGAACGCCTCAGAATCTCCTGCTATCGCCTTTACCCCTTTTTCAGTTATCTCCACCACCCTGGCATTCCTTTCCATTCTGACGCCGGATTTCCATAGCCTCATCAAGACCACCCACCTAGTGGTGATCCCGATATCGAAACCCAGCCGTTTGGATTCCTCAAGAAGCGCTAGTTCCTTTCCCCTCTCCGCCAGCACGTCCGCCAGTTCGCAGCCAGCAAACCCGCCACCAATGATGACGACCCTCTTTTTGAACGGGAAGCTGAACCTCAGCGCCCATCTGATGATTGCTGGCTGATCCAGATATCTCAGGGCGAGGGAGCCTAAGCGCCACATAAACCTTTGTGAAGCTCCACCTTTTCTGGGCTTGCGGATCATTGCCATAAGCATATCGTGGCTGGTGAGCACATTATCCAGATGGATCCCCGGCATCTCGAAGGTGGGGGGTATGCCCCCCGTGGCTACAATGACCATGTCTGGCTTCATCCTCTCAACAAGGGAGGTATCCACCTCCGTATTCAGCCTGACCTCGACAGGGAGCTTTCGCACCTGGCGCGTCAGGTATTTGAGGAATTTGGGGAGTTCCGGATTCATAATGCCTGCCAATAGCAGTGACCCACCCAGCCTTCGACCCCTGTCGCAGAGCGTCACTTTGTGGCCTCTTAACGCCGCCACTCTGGCTGCCTCCATGCCTGCGGGGCCGCCGCCGATGATGAGCACATTCTTGCTCTCGGCGGCGGGTTCGATGATATATACCGCCTCCCTCCCCACCCTGGCGTTGACGGCGCAGGACGGGCACCCGCCCGCTATAGCCGTATCCAGGCAGCGGCAGCACGCTATGCAATAATTGATATCGTCAAACCTTCCTTCCCTGGCTTTATTTGGCAGCTCGGGATCGGCGACGAGAGAGCGCGCCATGCCCACGAGGTCAGCTCTCCCCTCGGCGATGATCCTGTCTGCCAGAACCGGGTCCCATATACGGTAGGCGGTCAGAACCGGTATGTTTACCACCCTTTTGATCTCTTCGGCAAGGTAAACGAAGGCCCCAGGCTTTACCCACTGCTGGACCATGGGTACAGGGGACTCATGCCATCCTGTCTCCACATCGATCGCAACGATGCCCGCCTGCTCTAGGGCCACAGCAATAGGCTTGGTATCCTCAAGGGTGTTTCCCCCCTCAATGAAATCTTCGGCAGAGATGCGGGCGATAATGGGGAAGTCTTTTCCTGTCTTTTTCTGGCACGAATCCACGATCTCGAGCAGCATGCGCATCCTGTTCTCCAGGCTCCCTCCATATTCATCGGTTCGCCTGTTGGTGTGAGGCGAAAGGAACTGATTTAGGAAGTAGCCTATGCCGGCGTGGATCTCTATCGCATCGAATCCGGCTTGCTGGGCTATCATCGCCGCATCGCCGTACTCTTCAACGATCTGGTGGATCTCGTCGACGGTCACCGCCCTGGTGTCTCCCAGGCGAGCGCCGGAAGGGCCACCCGATGGGCTTACCAGCTCGGTGGGGCCTTCTTTATTCGACTTCCAGTCCCTTTTCCATTCATAGGTCATCAGAAGCTGGGCCGTGACCTTGGCTCCGTTATCATGCATTGTCTTGGTGAACTCGCGTAAGCCGGGTAGTAGCTCCTCGCTATAGAGGGCGAATTCACGGATGGCACGTGCCTCCCCTGGGGTCACGTCCTTGCGCCCTCCATATAAAGTTTTTACCGGGCCGGTATCGAAGGTATACATGCCGCCCACGATAAGCAATCCAGCGCCGCCGCGCGCTCTTTCAGCATAATAACTGATTACGTGCTTGCCCCCGCCACCGCTAGCATTGGCACATGTCATCACTATTCTATTCATTAGCTCCAGTTCCCCTATCGCGATCGGTTGGAACAGGCTCTTTAGCTTGGTCATTATCGACTCCAATACTGGCGAAAAAGCCATTATCTATACTAATCGCCTGTGGTGGTGAGGTCAATAAGGGGCTATCGTCCCGATAGCAGAGACCAGACGGCGCTCGGCAGCCTTATTTTGATAGGGGAAATGGGCAGTTCAAGCTCCCGCTTGCCCCCCGCGCGCGACATGTTCACCCGATCTACCGTGTCCTTGAGCTGGGACAACTGCTCCACTTGGCCCGAAGCAATTATCTCATCGATGCGGTCCAGCATCTCGAGGGCGGTGTAGAGGCGCTGCTCTGTCGCCTTGGCCATCCCTTTAGAGATGATGCCGTGCCTTGCCTTGATGCGGTTAAGGGCGAGTTCCGCCTTGTAGGCGCTGGCAACGAGCTGCTGGCGGCTCATCCACTCCGTTTCGTAATTCAGGTGATACTTCCAGCTCGGTGCCACCAGCGCCTGGCGATGCTCCTCCAGGCTCCGCAGCAACAGGCGATAGCCGTAGCGCTCCGGGTTCTCGAAGGCGAGGCTTGCCGGGTCGAGGAAAGGGGCCAGTGGCGCGGTGAAGGTGAAGACTCGCTTGTCTTGAAATTTGCCCATCAAAGTGCCACAGTAGTCTATGGTGTCCATTACCGACTGCGGGGTCTGCTTGGGCAAGCCGAACATGAAGAATATATCCATTCGGCTGCATCCCGCCGCTAGGGCAGACTCAATCGTAGCCTCCAGGGCCTCAGTGGGGTAGTCCCGGCCACAGGCCTTTCTTATTTCGGGGTCATGGGACTCCGGGGAGATCTCGAGACAGAACCCGGGGCAGGCTTCGCCCATCTTTTTTAGCAGCGCTGGAGGGGCGGGGCCGAAAAGCTCTAATATGAGCCGGTTTTTCGATCGCTCCCGGCCTAAAAGTTCCAGAAGGCTGTAGGCATAATCCTCGCCCGCCTGGAGGATGTCCCCCAGGATAAATATGGGGCCGCCGCTGAAGCGCCCGATGCGTTTCACATCATGGGCCACCGCCTCCGGGGTGCGGAAGGCGGGACGATCCCGGTTGTAGCACTGACGGAAGGCAGCAGCGGAGCCGCCGCAGATGAGGCAGTTGTGGGTGCAGCCCCGACAGGTAAGCACCGCGGTGATGGGATAGCGAAGCCAGTGCCGGTAAGGGAGGTAACTGGACAGGTCGCGGTAACGGACTACCGAGCGCACCGTGTGGTCGTAGTGGTTAACGAACACCTCGCTGAGCTCATCGGGGACATGGGAAAGAGGGTTCTGGTGCACCTCCCCGCTACTATCTCTCCAAGAAATATTGGGTACCGCGGTCGGTTCGCTATTGTTTATGATGCACTCCATCAACTGGCGGAAGGGCTCCTCGGTAGAGTCGCCCCGGAGCACATAATCGATCTCGGGGTAATCCAGAAGCTCCTGGTGATAGTAGGAGGCGGAGAGTCCGCCGAGGACCAGTTTTGCCTCCGGGTGATGCCTTTTTACCATCCGGCTTATCTCGATGGCGCCGTGGGCGTGGAGCAGCCAGTGAAGGTCGATGCCGAATACGGTGGCGTTCAGGCCCTTGATAAGCTTCTCGGCGTCGAATTTGGGGTCTCGGAGCATGCGAACCGCCAAGTTCACGATACGCACACGGTAGCCAGCCCTTTCCAGGTACTCCGCGATGCTGGTAAAGCCTATGGGATAGAGCTCGAAAATAGGGGAGGAAGGGATGAGGTCGCTGGTCGGACCATAGAGGATGGTCTTTTGACGAAAGTCGTAGACGCTGGGCGGGTGAAGTAGAATTAGGTCGGTGTGGGGCAACAGAGATGCTCCTTCGATGGGCGTTCCCTAATGATAACCGACCTCAAGGGTTGGGTCAATGGCCTTTCTTTCTGATGAGGCGTATGTATCTTATGGTTGATAAGGAGGTGTACTTGGCAAGGGGGCTTCGGTCACATTGTAATTTTCCTCATACCTGCCCTTGGTTTCGCTACCCTCTACATCGTTTCAGTCTCTGCCCTCTTACTACCCAAACGCGCAAGCTTTGCTAGCAAGTAGCCAAGCCCGTAGAGGAGGATGATAGGACCAGCAACCAAGCTCTGATTGACCGGGTCAAATGTGGGGGTTATGACACCACCGATGATGAAGGCAATGACCACCGCATACCTCCACTTCCTGCGAATCCACTCCGGGCTAATCACACCAATCTTGCTCAAGAAGTACATTAGTATCGGTATTTCGAACACCACACCGAGCCAGAAGAGGAGCCTGGTGACCACAGAAACGTAATTATCCACTGTCCAAATTGGGTTTATATCACCGCCGACGAAACCTGGAAACGAGTAGTATAGAAAATTTAGCGCTGGGGGCAGGAGTATAAAGTAGCCAAACATGACCCCCCCGAAGAAAAGAATGAGCACTCCAGGCAACAGCGTATAAAAATATCCTTTCTCCCTACGAGTAAGGGCTGGCTTCATGAACATTATAAACTGGTAGAGAAGGTAAGGCCCGGCGAGGACTAGACCGCCATATAGGCTGACTTTCATATAACTCCCCAGTAATCCGGTTACTTCGGTGTAATACAGCTCAATGCCGGGGAGGGGGGTCATTAAGATGGGGTAGATATACCGTGCCAGGGGGAAACAAATACCAATGCAGATGACGACAGCTATTAAGGACTTAACCAGGCGCCCCCGCACTTCCTCCAGATGGCCTAAAACCGTGAGTTTTTTCTCTTCCTCCATCGGCTATGCGGCGTCTCATCGGCCAGCAATCGTGCTATGCTTAGGTCTTCGGTTCCTCGGCCTTACCTGGGGGACTATCGTCTTCCTTCTGAGGGGCATCTTTTACTTCCCTAGTCAGCGATGATTTCAGATCAGAGGCTGCCTGCTTAATGGAACTCAGAGGATTCTCACCTTGCTTCAGCGGGGTACCTTCCACTTCCTTAGTCAGCGCCGATGTCAGATCATAGGAAGCCCTCTTCAGCCGGCGAACTAACGTTCCCAGTCTTCCAGCGATCTCAGGCAGCCTTCTTGGCCCCAATAGCGCCAGGATGACTACAAATACTAGAAGTATCTCCCAGAAACCTATACCTAAGAAGCCATCAACCATCCATCACCACCCGCTTAGCCAATCCCTACAGGGAAGGAAAGCTGTTTTCTCTCGATTCTCAACTACAAGGGGATAAGCAAGGGGGATAAGCCAGAGGCTAGCTTTTCTCTTCGTCGGCGGTATCTTTTTCTTTCGTGGGCTCTTCCTTTTTGGACTTAGACTCCAAAGATTCCGTGTCCACGTCCTCGCCTGCCGACGCCTTACGGAAGCTACGGATACCCTTGCCAAGAGAGCCCAGTGTCTGGGGAAGCTTCCCCACCCCAAAGACGATCAACACGACCACCACTATAATAAGGAACTCCCATCCATGCAGTGGCATACTCCCCTCCTCTAGAGCCTTTGGTGGCCCCTCTTGCTATTTCATGCCGGGGTCAAATCCCCAGCGGTATACTCCAACTCGCATACTTGCCTATCTAAATCCCATGCCTCAGCTTGCGTGACTAAGAAGGGCTTCAATGCAATGTTAGCCTAGCATATTACTGCAAAGTTCGTCAATATCCCAACAATTCGGTCAACCCACACAACACCCTGAATTATTCTAATTTGTTCAGGCTTTTTCCGTAAAATGTGATGTGGCTTATCAGGTGCCTATAAATCAACCAGCTATTGGCGAAACTAGGGGCTCAAGATATTTCGCAGGCGACTCATCAGGGCTTCTTCCTCCTCAGGGAGGACAGTTCGGGGGTCGAGGAGCAAAAGGTCATTCTCAATCCGCCCAATGACCAGAGGAGACTCCCTGCGCAGCTTGTCAGCCAGTTCCTTAACTTTGCCCCTGCCGCTGATAGCCACCAGGCGAGTGGGCAAGGTGCCCCCGGGAAGGCTACCGCCCCCCACTACGGATTCACCTTCAACTATTGAGGCGGCACTACCGAGGAAATGACGCCATTTCTGGGCTCGCTCCTCTATTTCCTCCAGGGATGCCGAGAGCATCCGCCATACCGGGATTTTGGTCTCCGCTTCACCCTTGAGATAGTGGATCAAGGTGACTGCCAGCCCGGCCAACCTTATCTTGTCGATACGCACCGCGCGAGCCAGGGGATGCCTTTGGAGCTTGGCAACAAGGGGGCCCTGGCCCACAATGATCCCGGCTTGGGGTCCGCCCAGGAGCTTATCCGCGGAGAACATGGCCAGCCCTACCCCAGCCGCAATGCTCTGCTGAACCATAGGCTCAGGGTCCAGCCCGAACCTGGCGGTATCCAAGAGGCAGCCGCTGCCTAAGTCATCGAGCACTGGAAGCCCGTATCGCTCCCCGAGCTGAGTCAACTCCTCAATGGCCACCGATTGAGCGAAACCGACCACTCTGAAGTTGCTGGAGTGGACTCGGAGTAGGGCTGCGGTGCGGGGGGTGACTGCCTCTTCGTAGTCCGACAAATATGTGCGATTAGTGGTCCCCACCTCCACCAGTTTAGCCCCGCTCTGTCGCATCACACCGGGGATGCGGAAGCCGCCGCCGATCTCCACCGCCTGCCCCCGGGAGACGATTACCTCCTTACCCTTGGCGAGGGCACTGAGGGCCAGGAGCACTGCTGAAGCGTTATTGTTTACTGCCATAGCAGCCTCAGCTCCGGTTAGTTGACACAGCAGGGATTGGATGTGAACCTGGCGGGAACCCCGCTTCCCGCTATCGACGTCGATTTCCAGATTGGTATAACCTCTGGCGCACTCCTCCATAGCCACTACTGCCTCCTGGCTTAACGGCGCCCTCCCCAGGTTGGTGTGCAGAAGGACACCTGTTGCGTTGATCACCGGGTGCAGGCTGGGTTCCGCCAGAGAATCAAGTCGCTCGCAGATAGATTTCACTAGCTGGTCAAAGGATGGGGCAGGTTTGCCCTGGGCGATGTGAAGACGCACCTCTTCGAGATGTTGCCGCACTCCTTGAAGCACGAAGTTGTGGGAGTAATCCCCCTCGAGGCGGTGGATGCGCTCATCGGAGAGGACCTTATCGACACTGGGGAGGCTACGAAATCTCTTGTCCATGGCGAAGGCAATGTAGCATATTCCCGTGAAACCTGTCAAACGAGGTCTCATTGAAGGATTGCATAAGAATTGAACCAGGTTTGACAATGCTCGTTTTAGTACTTTATACTACTTGATTGAATATAGATAAGGTAGGCTAGAGAGGGGGTGAGATCGATGGTTAACCGACGTACGTGAGCTGTGAAGCAGCTAAGAGCGTGGCTCTTTAGGGCAAGTAGAACCAATAGGAAAGGAGAGCGTTTTGGCTCATGCTTCACGACTGTTCACGCCGGGTACATTGATCTTCACCTCCGCGCTGGTGATTGGTATCCTGTCGGCGTTGCTGATGAGGTGGGGAAACCCGCCCAACATGGGGATATGTGTAGGCTGCTTCCTGAGGGATACCGCAGGGGCGCTAGGCCTGCACAGTGCCGGGGCGGTACAGTATATCCGCCCTGAGATCACAGGCTTCGTTCTAGGCAGCTTCGCTGCTGCCTATGCCTTCGGCGAGTTTCGGACTAGAGGGGGTTCCGCCCCGCTAGTCCGATTTTTATTGGGCACGTGACCATTGCTCTTCATTATCGCCAAGTGGGTGCTCTTGGCACCGCGCTTCTAGCTAAATCACAGTAGGTGTACTATGATTTACACAATATAATTATTCTGGAGGGATGTAATTGGCCAAGATTATTGATGCGAGAAATCTGTCCTGTCCGCATCCTGTTGTGCTCACCAAGAAAGCCTTGGAAGAAGTAGATGAAGTGATCACGATCGTTGATAACGAAGCAGCACGAGACAACGTTGCCCGATTAGGAAAGGACCAGGGCTGCGAAGTAACCGTTGAGCAAAAGGAGGACGGAATCTACCTAACGCTGAGGACGGCAGGGGGTGGGCCAGCCAAACAACAGTGCGTGGTTGCCACTGGCATAGTACTATTTATCGCCTCCGACATTTTGGGAAGAGGGGATAATCAGCAGTTAGGAATTTACCTTATGCAAAGCTTCCTTGACACATTGGGTGGTCTTACGTCAAGGCCAGAAACTATTATCTTCATCAACAATGGGGTGAAGCTGGCTACCAATGACTCTCCAGTGCTAGGGGAGCTGCGCCAACTGGAAAACCGGGGGATAGAAATTCTGGCTTGTGGGACATGCCTATCACGCTTGCAATTGTCAGACAAAGTGGCGGTTGGCCAGGTATCTAATATGTACACGATAGCAGATACCCTGCTCAGAGCAGAAAAGATTATCTCTTTGTAAGTGATATATTCATATAGTAAAAAGATAGTATACTTTCTATCTGATCATAATCAAGGATTATAGAGCAGTACGATGAAACCAAGTTATTTGTCCAATGCCCGCAGTTGTGCGGCTCTAGACAAGATGCTATGATGGGTTTAGCTACCATTGGCACTCTCCATCTCCACACTGAAGGGAGGACTAAATGGACGATATAGTGAGGCCAAGACTCACTGAGACCGTTCGCGGTTCCGGCTGAGCTTCTAAGATAGGTCCGTCGGACCTAGACAGAGCTTTGTGCGACCTGCCCTTGATCGATGACCCGAACCTGCTTATCGGCCTGGAGAGTGGTGATGACGCTGGAGTCTATAAGCTAAGCGATGAGCTGGCGATCATCCAGACCATCGATTTCATCACGCCCATCGTCGATGACCCCTATACCTTCGGGCAAATCGCCGCCGCTAATGCCCTGAGCGATGTCTACGCCATGGGAGGTAAGCCCCTCACCGCGATGAATGTGGTCTGCTTCCCCACGAAGACCCAGGATATATCGGTGCTCAGGGAGATCCTCCGCGGTGGATGGGATAAGCTGCAGGAGGCGGGGGTTGCCCTAGTGGGGGGGCATAGCGTTACGGATGAGGAACTGAAGTATGGCCTCTCCGTTACCGGTATCGTTCATCCCTCCAAGATCATCGCCAAGAGTGGGGCTGACGTGGGGGATAAACTGATCCTCACCAAGCCCCTGGGCACGGGGATCGTGAGCACTGCCCTGAAGGGTGGGGTAGCAGGGGAGGAGGCTGTGGCCCGCATCGCCGCCTCGATGACTACCTCGAACCAGAGGGCATCGGCGCTAATGCAGGATGCGGGGGTCCACGCCTGTACTGACATAACCGGTTACGGTCTCCTGGGGCATGCCTGTGGAATGATTGCGGATGGCCCGGTAGGCATGGAGATCCATGTCGCCGCCATTCCCTTCTTCCCCGAGGCGAAAGGGTTTGCCCGGATGGGGCTGGTTCCGGGGGGAACGCAGCGCAACAGGGAATTTCGCCTCAATATGATAGAGCAGGCTTATGAGATAGGGGATGATATGTGGAATATCCTCTTCGATCCCCAAACCTCGGGCGGATTATTGATCTCCATTCCCAGCCATGAAGGGGAGGTGTTCCTTCAAAACCTGCACCGGAATGGTATAAAGGATGCTGCCATCATCGGAGATGTAGTAGAGGAACCGAAGGGGAGAATCATCATCCGGGAGTAACGCATGCCCTTTGTCCTAGGCACCGCAGGCCATGTCGATCACGGGAAATCGGTTCTGGTTCAGGCACTCACCGGGATCGACCCGGATCGGCTGCGGGAGGAAAAAGAGCGAGGCATGACCATCGACCTCGGCTTTGCCTGGCTAAAACTGCCCAGCGGTCGAGCGGTCGGCATTGTGGACGTCCCCGGGCATGAGCACTTCATCAAGAACATGCTCGCCGGCGTTGGAGGCATCGACATCGCCTTGCTAGTGATCGCCGCCGATGAAGGGGTCATGCCCCAAACTAGAGAGCATCTGGCCATCCTCGACCTTCTTCAGGTAGACCGGGGCATTGCAATAATAGCCAAGAAGGACCTGGTAGATGAGGAGTGGCTGGAATTGGTGACATTGGAGGTAGGGGATGTATTAGCGGGCACTACCTTAGCGCAAGCCCCGCTCATCGCTGTCTCCGCATTAACCGGTGAGGGCTTACCCAAGCTAGTTTCTGCTATTGACCAGGTTTTAGATTCCGCCACACCCAAGAAGGACATCGGCAGGCCAAGGCTCCCCATAGACCGTGTCTTTACCATGGCTGGTTTTGGCACCGTGGTTACCGGAACCCTGGTCGATGGGTCTTTATCCCAGGGACAAGAGGTAGAGATCCTGCCTCCAGCTCTAGCAGCACGCATACGCGGGCTGCAATCACATAAGCAGAAAATCGATATCGCCTCTCCGGGCAACCGCGTAGCGGCCAACCTGTCCGGTGTGGCTACCAGTGAGCTAACGCGTGGCGATGTGGTGACCACCCCAGGTTGGCTCACGCCGACCAGAGCGTTCGATGTTAAGCTACGCTTGTTGCCCTCTGCGCCTCGCCCTCTGCCCCATAATGCTACCGTCACCTTTCACCATGGAGCCGCCGAGGTGCTGGGGAAGATTCGCCTGCTGGAGAGTAACAAAATTGAGCCTGGGGAAACAGCATGGGCTCAGTTTCTGCTTGCTCAGCCCATTGTGGCGGTAAAGGATGACCGATTCATCATTCGCTCCCCTCAGCAGACCCTTGGCGGAGGGCAAATCGTTGGCCCACAGGCAAAACGACACCGCCGCTTTCGCACCGATGTTATTGAGGGACTAGCAACCAGGGAGGCAGGCACCGCTGAACAGATAATCCTGGCCATTGTACAAGAAGAAGAGCCTCTCGAGCTGAAAAGGTTGCTGACCCTTTGCAACCTGTCGCGAGGGGAAGTTGAGGAGGCTATAAGATCACTGGCCGCTCAGAAGAAGGTCATAGTATTGGGAAACATGATGCTGCTTTTCTCAGCACAGGGTTGGGAAAAACTGGCAAAACAAGCAAAGCTAGCTGTCCAGAGATACCACCAGCAATTCCCTCTTCGCCACGGCCCTCCTAAAGAGGAACTGAGAGGCAAGATAAAGACCCCCACTAAGTTCTTCGCCCGCGCTCTGGAGCAGCTCATACAGGAAGGCACCCTAATCGAGGCTGGGCCGATGGTGCGCTCGCCCGACCACAAGCCTCAGCCTACCCCGAAACAGCAGGCAGAAGTCGACGCTTTCCTGAATAGGTTGGCACGCAATCCCTACTTGCCAACCCTCGATCCTCTACTTGAGCCAGACCTACTCAATCTGCTCATAGAGCAACGTCGGGTGGTGAAGGTAAGCGATGACGTGATCTTCCTCGCCTCTATCTACGATAAGATGGTGGACGGCATAGTCGCCCAGATAAAATCCCAGGGCAAGGTAACCGTAGCCGAGGTCCGCGACCTGTTCCACACCAGTCGCAAATATGCCCTGGCCCTAATGGAATATCTGGACGCACAAAAATTAACCCACCGCATCGGTGATGAGCGGGTGTTGCGATAGATGTTGGCGGGAGCGCCTGGGGGCTTTAGCATTCAGCATGGGGATATATATTTATACACAACAGTGTGTACCCCTCATAAAGCACATTGGTCAAGTAGCCTAGCTTTATTTGGTTTGTGCGAACCAGGCCTAACATAGGAGAATACTATTGGCTTATATACATGCAGTATGAGGGGCATTATTGTATGACAAGGCAGGCCATAGGTAGAAAAGCTCTAGCTATGATTACGCATGATTCAGCTAATGGGGGTGTGTGCCTAAATCAATGAAGGTATAATTTTAAGGTTTGCCCTGCGTGTTGCCTGAGGTAAAAAACGCTGGGTTGGAAAACAAAGAGGGGTGAAAATCAATTCACTCCTCTTTCGTTCATCTCTCTTGTGTATTAGATTAAATGTATACCTCCCCTGCTACTGCGGGGGTATATGCGGTAATGTTGTAGGACCGGTAGACAAGCAACAGCATAAGCTGCGCTAGGAAAATCGATCCCCAGTGAATCACCGTCGATAGAGCGCCCACCATCTCATTGCCCTTCTGTGTTAGGACCGAAACGATGTTTATCTGCCACTGGTGAGCTGTCATAGTTAAATGTTCTAACCTTAGACCCTTGGCTTTGCGTCGCCGCCTTTCGGCGGGTTTGCCTTTCTCGGAACAAAATATTCATTTTTAACGCAGTGTTGTGTCTGCCTGCTTTATTCTGCCTTAAACTACATCCCGCTCCCTTCTCTCCAAATCAGCCTGGCTAGCTGTTTGTGATGTTTGCGATGGCCGCGATGGCATCGATGAATTTATCCAGAAGCCTTTCAAGGGTTTCGAGTAACCCCTCTATAGTTTCAACCATCCCAAATCACCCCCTTTCACCTTTGATAGCCATATCCTCAATACCCCTTGAGCCTTGACTGCTCACCCTGGGGCTAGTGGAGAGATGGGGTGAGACACCAGCCCTAGCATGAGGGATCAAGGGCTTGGCTTATGCCCGCCAGTTTGAAGACTTCTGAAGTCCAGTAGTAAATTTGATCATTAATTTCTGTTGACATGTTTTAATCCCATTAATATGTGTTTAGATTGCCTATTTCTTTTGACAAAACCTTCCTCACCCGAGAAAGGCTTTAAATCTGTCGTTCTTCGGCAGCCCGGCTGTCATAGTTAAATGTTCTAACCTTAGACCCTTGGCTTTGCGTCGCCGCCTTTTGGCGGGTTTGCCTTTCTCGGAACATAATATTCATTTTTAACGCAGTGTTGTGTCTGCCTACTTTATTCTATCTTAATAAATATTATACTATATAGTGTTATATATAACATATTATGATGTTTTTGTCAAGTACACAAAGAGCCATTAATATGAAATAGGGTTATTGGGTTGTGCTCCCTGAGATTATCAATTTCAACTCAACTAGCGCAGAAAGAGATCTGGTTGGAAAGGATCCCACATGCATGCCAGCCTGCCGAATGCAGGCCGGGGTAGAGATATGTAGTGAGCTAGAGTTACTTCGGGTTTATTCGTATTAGTCTATCGTAGTAGATGAATTACATTCCACACATTTTTTTATCAAGTAGCCATTCTTGTATGTTCTGCTTGATAATGCTTGACAAAGGAATGCCAATATACTTATAATATAATTAATAATAATTAATAATAATTAAATTAATATAATTCCATTACCGTTGCCAAGAGATAATATTATGTTTGTGATAAAATTTATATTTGGAGGTATTTGTGTTTTATGTGGGCTAGCAACTGTAATCTGTGTTATTTTTACTAGTCCTCCTGTAGGAATCTTAGCTACTTTTTCCGGGTTATCTTTCTCCCTACCACTATTTACTGTTATTGGGTTACTTGGTTTCCTCGCGATTCTTATTGGTGTCCGCCTTATCAAGTCTGATTAACATTCCACTGGTAACCTGCAGGTGAATACCACTCAATATTAATATAAATTACATATTTCGAGTAATAGAGTTATACCCTCTCAAAACTGGTATCAACCATATCTGAGCGGAATGTTCTTGCTGCCTCGGTTGGAACGTAGCTAATGGGTAACCACTACTGTACACCAGACGTGCACGATATTCCGATGCCAGAAGTTAAGTGAAGTGTTCAGCAATGCGTTGAGGAAAAGGTTCCAATAACTATAAATAAATCCACAAAATGTGCAGAACTTAGCTTGGCGGGAGCGCATAGGAGTCGAACCTACCGTAGACACCGCAAGGTGCCCACCAACGGATTTGAAGTCCGCGGAGTCCACCGGGGCCCATCCGCTCCCACTAGTTATGAAGGTTCTACCTGGACTTCAGGCAGCGCAATACGCTTCTTATATGGCTGGACAATCAAAACCAGAAAGGCTTCCGCAAGGTAGAGGGCGACGATCGGCAGAGCAATTATTAGGCTTTCCCAATACTTGATAGGGCAAAGCCCCACCGGCACCCACCGGGGAAAGCATGCTATAATTCCTTCCTCCCATACAACGCCATGCTACCATAAAACCCACTGCGTTACAATTTTTTGAAGCCGCATTCTGTCACGTTTATCACGAATTGTCAAGTAGTAAATCAGAGCAACAGCATGGCGTCTCCAAAGCTGTAAAGCGATAGCTCCCCCGTATCGCCTAACCTCGGCCAGCGAATCCATTGCCAAAAGGGGTAATCTCAGGCCACTGAGAGAATATCTCAATGAAACAGGGAAGGTTCAAGAACATTACCGTAGAGCAGATAAATAAACTGCAGGACTAGGTAAATGCTCGGTGGAAACTTTGCCTGGACCGGGCAACCAATTTATAGAATGCCCTCGCTCACCAAGCACCGTAAGGGAAGGAAAATGACAACCGATCTCAAGGAGTAAGCAATACCACGATTGTGCTTTTTTTCACTTTACAACCAGGGTGACATGTTATATAATTCCCGAAGTTGTTATAAAATACCCAAGCCCAAGGTTTGTATATAAGCTCGGAGGGGAAATACTTGCTGGGAAACTTCGGTTACATCGGAATTTTCCTCATCGCTTCTCTTGGTTTTGCCGCTACAATGATATTACTCCCCGTCACACTCAGGCGCCTGCACATCGTTCCCCGAAAGCCCAATCCCACAAAATACACCACCTTCGAGTGCGGCATGGAAACTATAGGTAAATCCCAGGTTCAATTCAATTTCCGCTATTATTTCTTTGCCCTGCTCTTTGTAATCTTCGATATACAGGTAGTTTTCCTTTATCCCTGGGCCGTAGAGTTAAAGCAGCTTAAACTCTTCGGGCTTGTAGAGATGCTGGCCTTCTTCCTGATACTGATCGTCGGTTTCATCTATGCGTGGAAAAAGGGGGTTCTGAAGTGGAAATAGCGAGGCCCTATGTGAGCAGCGAGCTCGATAAGATCGAGGGTGCGGAAATCGATGCGCTTATGGCGGCTTCAAAGGAGCCGTATCCCGATCCTGTAGCCTGGCTCCACGAGGAACTTCAGCGAAATGTACTGCTTACCTCAACCGAGCATGTTATAGACTGGGGAAAGCGCTACTCTGTCTGGCCGGTTCTTCTTGG
>DAOWEF010000031.1 GCA_030638665.1 Dehalococcoidia bacterium | reverse complement strand
TGCCTCGGTGGTAATAATTCCCCCGGCCATTACCAGGACCTCCTTAGTGGCTAGAGCGATACTTTTTTTGGCCCTGATCGCTGCCATGGTGGGGTTGAGACCTGCTTTGCCTGAGATGGCGATTACCACCAGGTCAACATCAGGATGAGCCGCAAGCTCCTCCGCGGACAGCATTTCGCACTTTAAGCTACGCAATCTCTCTGGTGAACTGGCTGACTCGATAGAAACAAATTTTGGCTGGAACTCTTCGATCTGCTTTGCCAGAAGCGCGGCGTTTCTCCCCGCGCCAAGACCGACCACCTGAAATCGGTCAGGGACGGAGCGCACCACGTCAAGGGTCTGCTGCCCTATGGAGCCAGTGGCGCCCAGAATGGCGAGCCGTTTTACATTATTACCCTTATCACATAGTAGTATACTACAACGACGGTAAAGAGGATGCTATCGAGGCGGTCGAGGAGGCCCCCATGACCGGGTATCAGTGTTCCCGAGTCCTTCAGGCCGGTGCTCCGCTTGAGCATTGATTCTGCGAGGTCGCCCAGGGGGGCGACGATGCCGATGAGGGCGCCGAGGATGACCGTTTGCCAATAGGGGATGGACAGGCCTAGCAGTAGCACCAGGATCAGTGATACGGCGATGGCCCCTAGAAAGCCCCCCACAGCCCCTTCCCAGGTCTTCCCAGAACTAATCTTTGCGGCGAGGGAATGCCTGCCCCAGGCCCTGCCGATAAAGAAAGCAGCGGTGTCCGCGGCAAAGGTGGCAAGGACCACAAAGAGCACCCACTCCCTGCCGACCTCCAGTTCCCGAAGGGGGATAAAATGGCTCAGCAGCCACCCGATATAGATGATCCCGGCGAGGGCCCAAACCCAATTGGTGGCGGCATCCTTCACCGGGGAGCGGAAAAGGAGCCAGATTAGAGAAAAGGCCACTGCCGAGGTTAAGAGGGGCGCGGTATAGCTTCCTTCAAAATGGGCTACCAGGACGAAGAGAAGCACCCAGACGAGCCCGAAAAGGGTGAGCGGATGCCTCCTGGAGAGGCCCATCATGCCATAGAATTCCAGTGCCCCCAGAGCAGCGACAGCGGCGACCAATAGGGAATAAGCGGGGCCGCCAAACCAGATGACCAAAAAGATGAGGGGTAAGAGGACTAGCGCGCTGAGCACCCTTTGCCTGACCATCCTGCCGCTGAGCCTTAGCCCTCCCTTTTTAGTCCCCCAAAACGACGCTCCCGCTCACTGTAGGCAATGAGGGCCCGCTCGATCTCCTCCGGACCGAAGTCGGGCCAGAGGGTTGGTGTGGCGTAGTACTCGCTATAGGCTGCCTGCCAGATAAGGAAATTGCTGAGGCGCATCTCGCCTCCGGTGCGGATGATCAGGTCCGGGTCGGGCAGGTCTGTGGTATATAGATAGCGAGAAATTAGTACCTCGTCTATATTATCGCTTGTGATGCCATCGCGAAGGATGCGCCTCACCGCATCTACGACCTCGGCGCGACCGCCATAGTTGAAGGCGATGCATAGGGTGCATCTGGTATTGTGCTTGGTCAGCTCGATGGCGTATTGCACCTTCTGCTGGAGCCTCTCAGAGAGCCCATCGAGGTGGCCGAGGTGAAGGATCTTGACCCCATCCTTGTGGAGGTTTGCGGTCTCCTGGTCGATGACCTCCTCCATGATGCGCATTAGCCCCTGAACCTCTCTCCGTGGGCGGCTCCAGTTCTCTGTGGAGAAAGCAAACAGGGTGATGTACTTCACTTCGTAGTCGGCGAGGCATTTGATGGCACGGCGGATATTATCAGTTCCGGCGCGGTGACCTGCGAGCCGGGGTAGCCCCCGCTCTTTGGCCCATCGTCCGTTGCCGTCCATGATGATGGCGACGTGATTGGGGATATGCTTGATCCTGGGTTTCGCCACTGTTTATATCCGTAACCAGATTCCCGAGCTCCTGTACTAAACCTCTAGTAGCTCGGCCTCTTTATCCGCTGCTACCTTGCCCACCGTGGCGATGAAGCTATCGGTAAGCTCCTGAAGTCGCTCCTGGGCGCGTTTTTGCTCGTCCTGGGAGATCTCCTTCTCTCGCTCCAGTTTTCTGAGCTCCTCCAGGGCGTCCCTTCTTATATTCCGCAGGGCGACTCGGCCATCCTCAGCTCTCTTATGAACCGCTCTAACCATATCCTTTCTTCGCTCCTCAGAGAGCTGGGGGATTGCCAGGCGGATCACATTTCTATCGCTTGTGGGGTTGAGGCCGAGCTCCGACTTTAGGATAGCCTTCTTGATGCTGGGCAGCGTACTGCTATCCCAGGGCTGAATCAGGAGGAGCCTAGCCTCCGGTGCTGAAATGGTAGCTATCTGGTTAAGCGGCGTGGGCGTACCGTAGTAGTCCACCTTAATATTATCGACCAGCGCTGGGGTCGCCCGCCCAGTTCGGATGGTGGCCAGCTCTTTCCTCAGTGCCTCGATGGTTTTTTCCATCTTGGTGCTTGCCGCTGATAGTGCCTCATCGATCATCGCCCACCTCTAGCTGGTGACTATGGTGCCAATAACCTCGCCAGCCACTGCCCGCACAATGCTATGAGGGTCACCGATGTTGAAGACAATTATGGGGAGCTTATGTTCCATACAGAGGGAAAGGGCGGTTACGTCCATAACCTTAAGGCGCAGCTTTAAGGCGTCGGAATGGCTGATGCTTTCGAACTTCTTGGCATTGGGGTTTTTCAGGGGGTCGGCGTCATAAACGCCATCGACCTGGTGCTTTGCCATGAGCAGCACCTCGGCGCCGATCTCTATGGCCCGGAGCGCCGCTGCGGTGTCGGTGGTCATATAGGGATTTCCGGTGCCGCCAGCGAAGATGACCACCCTCCCCTTCTCCAGGTGTCGCAGGGCGCGGCGCCGAATATAGGGTTCGGCAACCGCTTGAACGGTGAGGGCGCTTTGGGTTCTGGTGGTCACCCCACATCTCTCCAAGGCGTCCTGTAGTGCCAGGGCATTTAACAGGGTGCCCAGCATCCCGGCGTAGTCGGCGCTAGTGCGCTCCATTCCCTTCGCCTCCGCTATTGCCCCTCGCCAGATGTTTCCCCCACCAACCACAATGGCGAGCTCAACCCCCGTGCCCACTACCTGCTTTATTTGTTGGGCGATCTTCAAGAGGATAGCTAGATCGATGCCGAATCCCTCTCCGCCCATCAGGGCCTCGCCGCTCAGCTTCAAGATGGTGCGCTTGTATTTGGCAGCTTTCATCACTTATTCCTTACCCAGCTCGAAGCGGGCAAATCTGCGCACCTTGATGTTCTCCCCCACCCTGGCAATTGTTTCCGCAATGACGGCCTGGACGGTTATTTGGGGGTCCCTAATAAAAGGCTGGGAGAGAAAACAGGCCTCGCTAGGATCCACCCCCTCAGGGATGTCCTCGCTACTCAAAAAGGAGGGGTCGGTGGCCGCCACCTGCATCGCCAGGTCATGGGCCAGCCTCTTGAACTCATCGGTGTGTGCCACAAAATCGCTCTCACAGTTCACCTCCACCAAGGCCCCGATACGTCCTCCGGTGTGTATATAGGCCTCAACCAGCCCCTGGCGCACCTCCCGATGGGCCTTCTTCTCTGCCTTGGCGAAGCCCCGTTTTTTGAGAATCTCTATGGCGTTATCGAGATCGCACCCGGCCTCGTGGAGCGCGCTTTTACAATCCATGATACCGGCTCCGGTTATCCCGCGGAGCTCTCTTATTGCTTCTATAGTAATCATAATCTTTCCTCAACCTCAGTGTGGGAGTCGCTCACAACGGGGGAATCGCTTTCAGCGGTATAGTCGCTTTCAGGGGTGGAGTCATCTTCAGCGGTGGAGTCTTCTTCAGGGGTGAAGGTTAAGATCGCTGGCACCTCAGCCTCCTCATAGACCATTTCCTCCGCCAGTTCGCGGTCTGCTCTACCCTCAAGCGCAGCGTCCGCTATCCGGCCACATATTAGCTTAACCGCTCTTATTGCGTCATCGTTGGCAGGGATGGGGTGGTCTATCTCATCAGGGTTGCAGTTGGTATCCACGATGGCCACGATAGGGATCCCGGTGCGCCTGGCCTCGGAGACGGCGATCCTCTCCTTGGCGGGGTCGATAATGAAAACAGCCCCGGGGAACCCGGTCATCTCCTTGAAGCCACCCATTTGTCGGTTGAGGCGGTCGATCTCCTTCCCCAGTTTCATTGCCTCCTTCTTAGGGAGGTAATGAAACTGCCCCCTCGCATTGCGATCCTCCAGGCGCACCAGATGGTCGATTCTTGCCTGGATGGTGGTGAAGTTAGTGAGCATCCCCCCCAGCCAGCGTTGATTCACATAGGGCATGTCACAGCGCTTTGCTTCTTCCTCAATTGAATCCTTGGCCTGCCTCTTGGTGCCGACAAAGATGATATTATCGCCCTCAGCAACGAGATTCCGGACAAACTCGCAGGCTTTATATAACATATCAGCGGTCTGCTCCAGGTCGATGATATGGATGCCATTTCTCGCGGCGAAGATGTACTTCTTCATTCGCGGGTTCCAGCGGCTGGTCTGGTGACCGAAGTGGGCGCCCGCTGCCAGCAACGATTTAATGGATACCTCCTCTGCTTCGATCCTTTCCTCTTCCATGCTCCCCCTTTGTGGCGATTCTGTAGCCTCAGTATAGCATAGGGAAGAGGGCGAGGCAACATCGTTGAAAAAGTGCCCGCTCTGTGCTATATTTAGCTATGGAGGGATCGCATAGTGGTCTAGTGCGGCCGCCTGCTAAGCGGTTACCCTGCGAAATCGGGGTCGTGGGTTCGAATCCCACTCCCTCCGCCACAGAGGTTTATAATGTACCCCTGGAATGAGGGGTATATTATTATGGGAGCCCCCGATGACTCACTATCACATCTGGACCATCGGCTGTCAAATGAATAAGGCTGACTCGGAGCACATTGCCAGCCATTTGGAGCAAATGGGCTACCAGCCTAGCCCGAAGGCTGAGGAGGCGGAAATCATTGTGCTTAATAGCTGCGTGGTGCGCCAGAGCGCCGAGGATCGTGTCATCAACAGGCTCAACTCCCTCAAATCATTAAAGAGCGGTAAAATCCTCGCCCTCACCGGCTGCATTGTGGACTCAAGGGTCGATAGCCTCAGGCATCGCTTTCCTCATGTAGACCTCTTTTTCGCACCGCAGGCTTTTTTCGAACTGGTTCGATTCCTTGAAGATCGGGGGCTGGCTCCTAAGGGATTAGATTCAGGCTTGGTTACCCTCAGGCCCAAGCCCAGCGCCTTTGTGACCATCATTCAGGGCTGCAACAACTTCTGTTCTTACTGCATCGTGCCCTATCGAAGGGGGAGGGAGCGGAGCCGCCCCGTGGCGGAGGTCGTCTGTGAGGTTGAAGAGCTGGCGGGGCGCGGTGTAAAAGAGGTCATTCTACTGGGGCAGAATGTCGACTCTTATGGTCATGACCTGCCTGAAATGCACACACTTGCCGACCTCCTGGCGGAGCTGAACCGGATCCATGGTTTAGCTCGGATACGCTTTATCACATCTCACCCCAAGGATATGAGCCAGCGGCTTATCGAAGCGATGGCCCAGCTCGAGAAGGTCTGCGAGCACCTAAGCCTCCCTCTTCAGGCGGGGGACGATGATATTTTACGGGCGATGCGGCGGGGCTACACCGTCCAGCAATATCGCCAGCTCGTCGGCCGTATCCGCCACGTCCTTCCCCACCTCGCCCTGAGCAGCGATGTCATCGTGGGCTTCCCCGGGGAGAGTGAGGGGCATTTTCAAAAAACCTACCATTTGCTGAGGGAGCTCAGGTTCGATACAGTCCATGTAGCCTGCTACTCGCCGCGACCCGGTACTATCGCGGCACGGAAGCTCCGCGACGAGGTCCCTGCTGAGGAGAAGATACGCCGCAGAAAGAAGATCGAAATGCTTCAGGAGGGCATCGCCACCGAGATCAATAGAAAGCTTCTGTCTCAAACTGTTGAAGTCTTGGTTGAAGGGCGGAAAAAGGGGAAGTGGTGGGGGCGCACCAGGACGGATAAGCTCGTTTTCTTTGAGGATGAGGCTGACCGCACGGGACAACTCGTTGAGGTGAAGCTTGAAAAAACCAGCCCCTGGTCACTTCAGGGAGGGTTGGCAAGATAATTACACAGATAGAGGAAAACCGGGGTGGAATGACTCGAGCTTCTGCAGAAGATCGAAAAGCTCCAAAAGTCGCTCAATGCGGTGATTGTGGCCCCGAGGAGGGGATCATTCATCGCATGCGCCGGGATAATCCGTAAAAGGCCTTACGCCTGCTCACTACGGGGCTGCTCTGTCCTGATATTAGGAAGACCACGCTGGATAGCGTTGTAAGGACTATGGAGCAGCGGCGAAATGTGGTGAAGGTTACTGAGGAAATGAGGGTCAAGGCGGAGCTTGCCCTCGACCGCATGCTTGAGGTAAGCTAGGGAGGGCTTTAGGATGGACCAGTACGATTACATCATCGTAGGCAGCGGAATCGCTGGGCTATACACTGCGCTGCTGGCGCAGGGGCAGGGGAGCGTGCTCATCCTGACCAAGGGTGGCATCGGTGAATGCAGTAGCAGGCATGCTCAGGGGGGCATTGCCGCCGCCATCGGGATAGGCGATTCCCCCCAGATCCATTATGAGGACACCATCGCTGCCGGGGCTGGCCTGTGCGATCTCGACGCGGTGCGTATACTCGTCGATGAAGCCCCTGACCGTATCACCGACCTGATCAATTTCGGGGTTCACTTCGACACTGTGGATGGCGAAGTCGCCCTCGCCAGAGAGGCGGCCCACAGCGTACCCCGCATCCTGCATGCGGGCGGCGATGCCACCGGCGAGCATATCGAGATTACACTGAGCCGTCTGGCGATGCTGGCCAAGGTCGTCATCCTGGAATACTGCCTGGCTACTGAGATTATCGTTGATGATGGTGTGGTTCGGGGGGTAAGGGCCCTGGATAGCCGCACTGGTACCGTGGAGGAATTCCGCTCCAGAGCCGTGATCCTGGCAACTGGTGGTGGGGGTCGGCTATTCAACTTCACCACTAACCCCGATATCGCTACCGCTGACGGCGTCGCCCTCGCCTACGATGCCGGTGCAGAGGTTACCGATATGGAGTTCTTTCAGTTCCATCCCACGGCGCTGCGCCTCCCAGGAGTGACCCCGTTCCTTATCTCCGAGGCGGTGAGGGGTGAGGGGGGCATCCTGCGCAATGCCGATGGTCGCCAGTTCATGTACGATTACGCCCCTGAGGGAGAGCTTGCGCCCCGTGATGTTGTAGCGCGCGGCATACTTGCCGAGATGAAAAAGATAGGGAGCGACCGCGTATTCCTCGATGTTACCCATCTGCCCCCTCGTCGGGTCACCACCCGTTTTCCCCATATCTATCGCTTTTGCCTGGTCAACGGCCTCGACATTACCGAATCCCCCATCCCGGTAGCGCCAGCCGCCCACTACATGATGGGCGGTGTGAAGACGAATGCCTGGGGGGAGACCAGCATCGAGGGACTCTTCGCTTGCGGGGAGACGGCATCCACCGGGGTGCATGGTGCCAACAGGCTGGCCTCCAATTCACTCCTCGAAGTGGTGGTTTTTGCCAAGCGTATCCTTGAAGGAAAGAAGGAGGGAGTTAAGCCCCTTGATGCCAGCAAGCGGGAACACTTTTCCCTGAGCGAGCAAAAGGGGCGAAAGGCCTCAGAGAAGGTTCCTCGCCTCAGCCTATTGGCGCTTCAGGCTCTCATGTGGGACAAGGTGGGGATTGTGCGCTCCGGTGAGGATTTAGCGGAGGCGGCATCCCTCCTCGCCTCGTGGCAGAAGGCGGTGGACAAGCCCTCCGACCGTCCCTTCCATGAGTTTGCCAACCTGATTCTAGCGGGGCGGCTGATGGCGGAGGCGGCGCTTATTCGAAAAGAGAGCCGCGGCGCTCACTTCCGCTCCGACTTCCCCCAGCCCTCGCCCGACTGGCTCAAGCACATCGTCTTCCGGAAGGGGTATTAAACTTCTTGCTATAGCAGCTTGTCGCTCGCAGAACTTATGTTAATTGTGGGGGTTGGTCAAGTATATTGAGAGCATAAGGTTCGTACGAATATATCGGTGGAGGAGAGGATATGGAGGACAAGAAGAGACTGGCGGCACCTTGTGGTCTGTACTGCGGTGTTTGTGCTGTTCTTATTGCCCACAAGGATAATAACATCAAGTTTAAAGAGAGATTAACGGGTGTTTACGGCGTGGCGGTAGATGAGATTAAGTGCCAAGGATGTCTCTCTGATGAACCATTTATATACTGTCGGACCTGTCCCATCAGGTCTTGTACAATTGAGAAGGGTATTGAAGGGTGCCATCAATGCGGTGATTTTCCTTGCCACTTCATTGAGGATTTCCCTCTTCCAGTTGGGAAGAAGGTGATGTTACGTGCTATACCTACCTGGAGGGAGCTTGGAACTGAGAGATGGATGGAGGAGGAGGAAAAACGCTATCACTGTCCCCAGTGTGGTTATGCGGTATTCAGGGGAGTAAAAAGGTGCCGCAATTGCCAGAGTACACTTGACCTTGATTGAGCTATTTAAGAGTGTAGGCCTATGGACGAAATTTTGACTAGCTCGTGGAAACAGGTTGAGCAGGTAATCGAAAATGCCCTGGCCGAGGACCTCGCCTCCAGCGATGTCACCACCCAGGCGCTTATCCCCCCTGACCTTGAGGGGAGGGCGTCCATTGTCGTCAAAGAGGATGGCGTGCTGGCGGGAATGGAAGTGGCCCAGGCGGTCTTTCGGCAGGTTGACCCTGCGTTGCGGATAGGGGTTTTGATCCAAGACGGCGCCAGGGTTCGAAAAGGGAACGAGGTGGCCATTATCGAGGGGAAGGTGGCAGGCATACTCAGGGCAGAGCGCACGGCGCTCAACTTCCTCTGCCACTTGAGCGGCGTCGCCACTGAGACGGCGCGCTACGTTGCGGCGGTAGAGGGCTGTAAGACTCGGATCACCGATACCAGAAAGACTACCCCGGGGATGAGAATGCTCGAGAAGTACGCGGTGCGCATGGGCGGGGGGCAGAGCCATCGCCTGCACCTGGGCGATTGGGTGCTTATCAAGGACAATCACCTGGCAGCGCTCCCTGCCGTCGGGCTTAAGGAAGCGATTGAATGCACGCGCCGGGCTTCCGCCCTTAAGGTAGAGGTCGAGGTGGGTAGCGTTGCTGAGGCCGAAGAAGCGCTGGATGCCAGCGCCGACATTATTATGCTTGATAATATGGCGGTTGAAGAGATAAAGCAGGTGGTTGAGCTTGCCCGGGGGCGTGCCCTGATCGAGGCATCCGGTGGCATCACCCTGGAAAACGTGCTTCAGGTTGCTGAGGCCGGCGTCGATCTGATTTCTGTTGGCGCCATCACCCATTCGGCAAAGGCCCTGGACCTGAGCCTGGAGCTTGAGACCAAGCGCTGAATCAAAATGGCCTACGATACTATAATCTCCGATTGGAACGGGACAATAATAAGGAATAGGGACGAAAAACCCATTCTTGAGACTATAGCAATAGACCTTTTTAAGGCTTCTATTCCTTTTCATTTGGTAAGGGCAGCTCGCCTGCTCAATGTTAGAGCGGAATTGGAAAGCTTATACTGGCAAGGACGTCAGGACACCGAGTTTGATTTCATCGAAGAGATGTTTAAAATTTACAATCGAGGAGTAATAAACGGGCTTCCTATCTCCTTCATCCACCGTACAGTTGATAGATACGCAGCCAGGAGGGAAACGCAACAAATACTTGATCGCAGAATTCTGAGGCCGATCCGATTCTGTCATCAGAGGGGAAAGACTACTGGTATCCTTTCATCCGGCTATGGATATGGAATCGATCGGATCCTAACTGTTGCCGGATTTAGGCGCTACTTCGATTTCCGGGAAGCCAATGCGTTCAAGCATAAAGGCGGAAGGGCGATTGAGTTTCTATTGAACATCTATAAAAATAAGCCGCAATGGCTGCTGAGAGCGCTTCGCCGTAGAAACCTTGATGAGAAGAGGACAGTATACATCGGTGACAGTGAAGACGATGAGGGCTGTTTTGAGATCGCCGGGCATCCTATAGTGGCATTCTTTGCCACGGAAGAGCTAAAGGAAAGGTGCGCGTCGCGGTACGAAGCTTTTATACCGCGAGATGAGAAGGATTTAGCGAATTACTTGAGGAAGATATAAATTGTGGGGCTTAGCCATCACCTATTTGGCGAAGGACCCTGATATTGGGGCTCGATGATCCCGGAGGCAGGTGCCAGGCCGTGTCTCTCCAGCAAGGGAGTATTTGACATAATATTTAATGTGGCATCATCATCAGCTATCTTCCCCTTATCGAGGACG
>DAOWEF010000079.1 GCA_030638665.1 Dehalococcoidia bacterium | reverse complement strand
TTAATATCATCCACAGTGATGGGACAGAGGGGATTATCTCTTATGAAGGGATCGATATAAATAATCTTGTCTCGAGCTGATGTAACTACAAAAGTAGCGTGCCCCAGCCATTCGATGGATCGAGACATTTTCAACCTCCTCTTTTGTGCTCTAATTATTACGCAACCAGCTAGGGCTGCCCAAATTGATCGCGGAGGACCCGCTTCAAGACCTTTCCGGTGCTGGTACGGGGGAGCACATCGACGAATACCACAGAGCGGGGCCTCTTGAAGCTGGCTAGCCGCTCGCGGCAGAACTCTATTAGCTCCTCAGCAGTGGCAGTTTCTCCCTTCTTGAGAGCCACTATCGCCCTGGGCTCCTGGCCCCATTCCGAATCAGGGACCCCGATCACCGCCACCTCCTCAACAGCGGGGTGAGCATAAAGCGCGTTTTCCACCTCTTCCGGCGATATGTTCTCCCCACCCCTGATAATCATGTCGTCGCCACGACCGGCGAGGAAGAAATAGCCGTCCTCATCCATATAGCCCATGTCTCCGGTGCGCAGCCATCCGTCTTTGGTCATCGTTTTAGCCGTTTTTTCGGCATCCTTCCAGTACCCACCCATCAACCTGGGCCCCCGGGCCACAATCTCGCCAACCTCCCCGATATGCAGGTCATTGCCCGCCTCGTCGATGATCTTCATTTCCACATCGGGCATCGGTCTGCCAATCGAGGAGGTAAGCCTCATCAGCTTCTTGTCCTTCTCTGCCTCCGTTCCCTCGATGACATGGTCTTCAGGACCCAAGGTGGTGATGGTGGAGGCAGTCTCCGTCTGCCCGAAGGCGTTTATGAAGCTCACCCCAGGGAAAAGCGCGATGGCCTTCTTGATCACCTCAAAGGGCATCGGGGCTGCCCCATATGTGATCACCCTCAGGCTGGAGAGGTCGTATTTGGCGAAATCGGGTTGGTCAATGACCCGCTTTAGCATGGTGGGCACGAGCATCGCTCGATTGGCCTTCTCACGCTGCACTGTCTCCAGCCACTCATTGACCTCAAACTGCCTCATCATCGCCAGGGCGCGGCCCCCATAGGTGGCCGCGAGCATCGCCTGTATTCCCGCTACATGATAGAGGGGCATAGTCAATAGGTTGGTCTCCTCGATCTCAGGGTCCACCGGATTCACATTCTCCAGCATGTAGACGCTGAAGCTATTGTGGGGCAGGGGTACCCCCTTGGGCAGTCCGGTAGTCCCCGCAGTATACATCAGTATGGTGATGTCCTCATCATCGAGCTCGGTGAAGAACTCCTCACCCGAGACAGCGTCGAGCAGCTCATCGTAATCGAGCATGCCCTCCTGCTTGCCTTCGATGGAGATGTAGTGTTGCACCAGAGGCAGCTCAGGTCGCATCTCGTTCACCATCTCGATGTAGCGCTCGCCCACCAGTAGGACACGTGCCTCCGAGTGGTTGAGCATATGGATAAGCTCATCTTTCTTTGCCCTGAAGTTTAGCGGCACGAAGATGGCGCCACTTTTAGCCACTCCATAGTAGGCCTCGACATATTGGTTACAATTGACCTGAAGCATAGCTACCCGATCGCCCTTCTTTACTCCAAGATCGGCTAAGGCATTAGCCAGCCTGTTTGCCCGTTCGCTTAACTCTATGAAGCTGAGACGCTTCCCCTCGAAGACTATCGCCGTCCGATCAGGGCAGATGGCAGAGGTTATGGTGAGAAATTCCGTGGTGTTCATCTTTCCCTCCTTTTCGAATATCTCGAAAGATTCGAGGAATTATGCCTCACCCAACTTGCCCGGTCACTGTTATTTAGTGAGCCTACTTTTCACGCCCTCGATAACCTTGGGCAGTATTTCCCCTGCCGTCGCAGTGATAAGCACACTAGCTTGTTGATCCAGTGAGGCGGTGCCCACATTTATTATCATCAGCTTTGCCCCGGACTCTATGGCATAGATGGGCATGTTGGCCGCGGGATAGACCATCAAGGAAGAGCCCAACAGCATGAACAGGTCGCAATTCCGCGAGTGTTCCTCCGCCTCGACGGCCTCTTTAGCTGGCGGTGGCTCCCCAAAGGAGACCGTTGCTGACTTCAACATGCCGCCACAATCAGTACAAATAGACTCATCCTCACCCTCCCCCAAGCTCTTGGCGACCTCTATCATGGGGTATCGCCTATTGCAGTTAACACACTTCAGCCACCTAAGGGAGCCATGAAGCTCGATGACCTTGTCCTCTGGCACCCCCGTCTTTTGGTGCAGCCCATCCACGTTCTGAGTGATCACGCAATCCAGCTTGCCCATCTTGTCCAGCTCGGCTATAGCGTAGTGAGCCGGGTTCGGCTTCACCATCTCTATCATCCGGAACATGTTCCACGTCTGCCAGCTTCTTCTCCTCACTGTGGGGTTTCCGACAAACGTGGGAAAGGCAAATTTGTTAGAATTAGTCGTAGAGAGGTCACTCGAGCTTGTGGTGTTGGATGTGCTTGATTCTGTGCTCACTCCCGTCCCGGTGAACACCACAATCTTCTGGGCATCGAGGACCAGCTTTACCGCTTTCTCAATAAGCTCCTCTATATCCTTCTCCACGAATCCATCTCCCTAGAACCCCATTTGAGCAGCTTCACCTGTTACAAAGTGCGGGGACTTCTTTCCTCGTCAAGGCTTTGAGAATCTTAGCAAGCTCTCTCTCCAGGACCAGCCCCTCCTCCAGTGTAAGATCGAGCCCTCTAATGGTCGCTTCCTTGGCATACCTCACCGCCATTGGGCTGCGGGACAGAATCTTCTGTGCCATACTATCAGCGGTGGGATATAGTTCCTCTCGGCTCACCACCATGTTAACCATACCTATACGAAAAGCCTCCTGAGCATCAATGCGGTCGCTGGTGAGAAGCATCTGGAGAGCCCTCCCCTTCCCGATCATGCGGGGTAATGTCTGTGTGCCCCCCGCCGCCGGGATCATGCCCAGGGAAACCTCAGGAAGGCCAAATACGGCTTCCTCAGAGGCGATCCTGATATCGCAAAACAGGGCGATCTCCACACCAGAGCCGAGGACATAGCCATGAATTGCCGCAATGAGTGGCTGCTTCAGGCTCGAAAAAAGACCCCATATATCACGCTCCCACCTCACCTGACGAGCGATGATCGGCGATGGAGCGGTTCCGAACTCGATGAGGTCAGCACCAACGCAGAAGGCCCGCTCCCCCGCTCCCTTGAAAATGGCAACCAGCACATCGGGGTCATCCCTGATGGCGGTAAGCACCTGATAAAGCTCATCACGCATCTGAATGTTGTAGCGATTTAGCACCTCAGGGCGATTAAGGGTGACATAGGCGATGCCGTTCCGCTTTTCATAGATAATGGTCTCGAAGCTGGTCACGCCGTTATTTTACCACAATCCTCATGAAAACATCAGGGGCCTATGGGCGGCCCCCACAGTTTGAGCAGCCTTTTTTAAGGCATCTTATAAAGACAGTCCCACTAACGGTAATGCATCTGCCCCGGTTAGCACCGGCTCTAATGTGAATTTCTGTCCGCCGATGTTAGAGAACTCAGCCAGCATTTTCGAGATGAACAGGAATCCTTCCTCTTCGTGTCCTTTCTCCACATCATGGATGGTGCATGCCTTTACGCCGTCGCCACCGAAGCTGATGAAGGGCCCTATCATCTTTATGTACGGCGGTAGGGTTTGCACAGATTTCACGAATGCCTTCCCAACATCGACTGACTTCTCCATAGGCCAGGTGTGAGTCTCCAAAAACAGCACCTTTATCACCCCCTTTCTTTCTTGTTTTGGTGCACTATTATAGCATTACGTGGCGCGGGCGATGAGGTCGTCGAGGTCGATCTCGTTGTAGTAGCGACCAATCCAGTCTATGGAGTGGGCATCGCTGTTGCTTAATAGAAGCAGGCCGTGTTCCTCAGCCAGCGCTCTTACCTTCTCCTTATCGATGTAGTGAAGTGCATTCTCCATCTCAATGCCCTGAATATTCTCAATGACATAGGAATTCATGGGAAAGCCGGGGTGGGCGAGAAAGCGGAAAGTAGAGCCATTGGGCAGATAAAGCTCCACCTCCTGACGCCCTTTTATATCGATCTCCCGGCCAGGGATGATGAGCACCTCGTTATTAAAGGACCGCGTTACAATCTCCTTTACCTTGAACCCATATTCCTTGTCCCAATGCTCGGTGATGGCGATGCCATCCAGTCCCCTGGCCTTTATCTGGGCTATTATCCGAGCGACAATTTCCTCGGAGGGCGCTCTAAAGAGGGTAGCCTCACAACAATGGGTATGAAGGTCCAGCTTCAGCTTAATCTTTCATTCCCCCTTAAACTGTGGTAGCCTCTTCTCCCTAAAAGCCCTGATCCCTTCCATTCTGTCCTCGGTGGTTTGAATTAGGAAATAGAGGTCGGCCTCCAGCCGCAATCCCTGCTCTAAGGTGAAATCTAGCCCCTTATTTACCGCCTCCTTAGCATATCTCAAGGCGATGGGGCCACAGGTAATTATCCTCTTTGCCCACTCCTTCACCTCTGAAAGAAGCTCTCCAGCGGAGACCACCTTACTCACCAAACCGATGCGATAGGCCTCATCAGCATCGATAGGTTCGGCAGTGAGGATCATCTCCAGGGCCTTTCCCTTGCCCACCAGGCGAGGCAGCCTTTGCGTCCCGCCGCCACCGGGGATCAGACCGTATGCGGTGTGGGGGAGGCAAAAGCTTGCCCTCTTTGAGGCGATCCTTATATCGCAGGCGAGTGCCAACTCCAACCCTTCGCCGATAGCAGCACCATCTATGGCAGCTATGGTCACACGCTCCATGCTGTCGATCGCTCGAGAGGCATCGCATCCCGCCTCCCATTCTTGGGGCTCACTGCCTGAGGAAAAAGCGCCTCCCGCGCCTTTGAAGATCACCACCATAATCTCTTCATCCTGATTGATCGTCCGGCAGACATCGGCTAGTTCCCTGCTCATCTGGGCATTTATCGCGTTTCCCACCTTAGGGCGATTGAGGGTGATATAGCAAACCTGCCCCTTATTCTCATGGATAATCGTCTTATATTGCATGGTAGACCTCCGAAATAGGAAGGCGCCTACCGATGATAACCAAGTGTGCGGGTGGTGTCAAGGCAGATTAATATTGAACTTTTCCCCAGGGTGTGATATATTTTGTAAAACTCAATATAGGACCCAGGGGTGCCCAAGCGCGAGCGAGGGCTCAAAGGGAAGGCAAGCCGGTGAGAAGCCGGCACAGCACCGCCTACTGTGACCCTGAATAATTTCGGGGAAGTCAGAACGCCTGCCCCTGGATTTCCTGGAGCCTCCGCGGAGAAAAGGGGGTGGGAAACATGCTTACGTAGCTTGAGGATCCCCTCGTTCTGCAGAGCGAGGGGATTTTTATTGCTCTGCCATTCAAAGGAGGTTTTTAATGAAAAAGTTAGCTTTGAGCTTGATTGCATTAGGCATTGCGCTGATTTTAGCCGGTGTGCTTGTCCCAGTAGTCGCACCTTCCACTACATCAGGGGCTTTAACTACAACGTGGCCGCTGGAGATAACCGATGACCACGGAAGGACGGTGAATATAGCGGAGACCCCAGAGCGGATCGTATCGCTGGCACCGAGCATCACCGAGATCCTATTTGCCCTCGGTCTGGGGGATAAAGTGGTGGGGATAACCGATTACTGCGACTATCCAGAAGAACTTTTGGATAAAATAGAGATAGGTGAAATACAACGAGTCGGCGCTCCCTTCCCCGGATTCAATCTGGAGACCATTGTAGATTTGCAGCCTGATGTAGCTTTCGCTATCGGTGCGACAGTCCCCTACTACGTCAATGACCTTGAGGGATATGGAATAGCAGCGGTCGTCCTCGATGCGAAGGACATCGATGGCATTTTCCATGATATTGAGCTGGTGGGCGAAGTTACCGGCAAGGAGGCAGAGGCTGCGGCGCTCAACGCCGATCTGGAGGAGCAAATCAGCGAAATCGTAGCCACAGTTGCCAATGCCCTAACACCAAGCATCTTTTACGGTGCCGATGTCAGCGACCCCACTGTACCGTGGACTGCGGGCAATGGCACATTCATCGATGCGTTCATCACCCTAGCGGGAGGTGAGAATATTGCGGGAGAGGTTGATGGCTGGACCACCTTCAGCCTCGAGGTGTTGGTCAATGCTAACCCCGACATCATCGTGCTTGGTGGTGCTCTTTGGGGCATCTCCGCCGAGGATGTAACCAGCCACCCTGCTTGGCAAGACATAGACGCAGTGAAGAACGGAAAGGTCTTTGCTATCGATGATACTCCGCTGGTCCGCCCCGGTCCGCGCATCGCTGACGGGCTGGAGCTCTTGGCAGGATTGATCCACCCCGAGCTCTTTGAGGGCTAGCTTGCGCGCTATTACATTCTGCGTTGCTGGTTCGTATTACCCGTAACGCTGGTTTAACAAATAGGCGCTTAGGGTTATTAAAATTGTTCACCAGACTAAAGCAAAATCGCCGGCTTTTAATCCTGCTGGCATTGGGAGCGTTCCTGCTTTTCTGCCTACTCATCGCCGTTTCCCTGGGTGCGGTGCCCATATCCCCACTAGATATAATAAAGATGACGCTAAATAAGACGGGGCTCTTCCATTTCACCGCTACCTGGCAGTCAAGCGATGAGACCATCCTATTTCTGATCCGGCTACCCCGAGTCATTGCCGGGTCATTGGTGGGTGCCGCGCTGGCATCAGCGGGGGTGCTGTTCCAGGGGATGCTGCGAAATCCCATGGCGGACCCCTACATTATAGGCACCTCGGCAGGCGCCGCCTTTGGCGCCACCATTGCCATGATGCTCCCGGTAAGCGTTGCCTTCCTCAGCTTTGGGCTGGTGCCCATTGCCGCCTTTTTCGGGGCGCTGGGTGCTGTCCTCCTGGTCTATAACCTTGCCAGAGTGGGGGGCAAGACACCCATTGTGAGCATGCTCCTGGCCGGATTTGCCGTAAGCGCGATGTTAGCAGCTATTGTCTTCCTCATGGTGACCCTGAGCAGCAGAACCGGGCTTCTGCAGAACGTCTACTCTTTCCTCATGGGGAGTATCTCAGTAAGCGGTTGGAACCAAATCATCATCATCGCCCCACTTATCATTGGGGCGATTGTGGCTGCTCGCTTCCTCGCCTTTCGCCTTAATGCCCTCTCCTTAGGGGAGGAGGGCGCGGCATACCTGGGAATCGATGTGGAGCGGGACAAGATCATCGTCCTTGCCCTGGGCTCTTTGCTAACAGCAGCGGCTGTGTCCATTAGCGGGCTTATAGGCTTTGTTGGTCTGGTGGTTCCCCACGCGGTGAGGCTGGTGCTGGGGCCTGACCATCGCCTCCTATTGCCCGCAGCAGCGCTTTCTGGCGCTGCCTTCATCGTCCTCGCCGACCTGTTCGCCCGTACCGTGCTTGCCCCCAGTGAGATACCAATCGGGATTATTACCGCCATCATCGGTGCCCCATTCTTCATCTACCTCTTGAGACACACCAGAAGGGAGTACGCCTTTTAATGATCAAACTTAAGCAGGTGTCTTTTTCCTATGGTGACACCCCTGTGTTACACCACATCGACCTATTGGTCCAGGAGGGTGAGATGGTAGCTCTCCTGGGGCCCAATGGCTCGGGGAAGACCACCCTGATCAAGCTTTTGAGCGGCGTGCTGCGACCAACAGTTGGGGATATCCATTTAGACGGCTCAATACTAAGCAGAATGAAACGGAGGCAGGTGGCACAACGCGTCGCTGTGGTACCCCAGCAGTTCAGTATGCCCTTTGCTTTCACCCTTAGGGAGGTTGTGCTCTTAGGAAGGACCCCCTTCCTCAGCGTCTTCTCAGATGAGGGGGAGCAGGATCATCGCGTGGTACAGCAAGCCATAGAGCGCATTGGCATCGCAGCGCTAAAGGAGCGTTTCTTCAATGAACTCAGCGGCGGGGAGCGTCAAAAGGCGATCCTCGCCATGGCCCTCGCTCAGGAGCCCAAGATACTCCTCCTGGACGAGCCCACAGCGCACCTGGACATCAACCATCAGGTGGAGATCCTCGATCTGGTGAAAAGCCTCAACCGAGAACAGGGGGTCACGGTCATTGGTGCGATGCATGACCTTAACCTGGCTGCCCTTTACTTCGACAGGCTTCTTCTCCTTAAAGAGGGGCGCATCTTCGCTGATGGCACCCCCGAAAAATTGCTCACCGCTGAAACCATTGAAGAGGTCTTCGCCGCCTCGGTCCAGGTAACACAGCACCCCTTAACCAAGTCCCCCCATGTAGTCGTCATCCCCAGGCAGTCGCCGCTTAAATGAGGCCGGCTGGGGATTCCCGCAGTGGCAACGGGGCGCTGGCTCACTAATGTAAAGGCTAGACAAAGGCCAACCCCAGAAATATAATGGCAACAGAATTGTTTTTTTATCATCATGCGTCATGGTGGAGCTACAACAGGACTGAAATCCTTAAGTGGTGATAGGCATGAAGAACAAGGTATTTGCAAGTTTCGATGAGGTGGTAGCGGATATACCCGACGGCGCTTCCATCGCCATAGAATCTTGGGGGGTCCCAGGCACTGCTCAGAACCTAATCGCTGCCATTAAGAGGAAGGGCTTAGAGGGCCTTATTCTTATCACTCACAACTTCATACCCACGATCTTCAGCCCTGAGGATGCTATCCTGCCCTCAGCCCTGCTTCCCCAACTAAAGAAACTGATAACTGCTGTAGTAGGCATACCGCAATTGGGTGCCGGGGCCTTTGTAAAAGAATACGTGGAAAGGGGGCTGGAGATAGAGCTAACCAGCCACGGCACCCTGGCTTCGAGGCTCTACGCCGTTGCCGCCGGCCTCGGTGGGATCTATAACCCTGTTGGTGTAGGAACCATTCTGGAGGAAGGGAAGGAGAAGAGGGTTATCGATGGCAAGGAGTATATCTTCGAAAAGCCTATAAGGCCAGACTACGCCTTCATCATGGCTCATAAGGCAGATAAGCTGGGTAATTTGGTCTACCTGGGGACTTTCAGGGCGGACCAACCGGTTATGGCGATGGCAGCCAAGGTCACCATCGTTGAGGTGGATAAAATAGTGGAGGTCGGGGAGATCGACCCTGAGCACGTGGTGACGCCAGGAATATTTGTTGACCGCATTGTAGAGATCCCTCAAGGGGAGTTCGGCACCGCTAAGAG
>DAOWEF010000029.1 GCA_030638665.1 Dehalococcoidia bacterium | reverse complement strand
TACGCCTCACCTCCAGGTCCATAGCCCCAAGAGGCTCAATACTGAGATCCGAGACCTTCTTCGCCAGTAGGATCATGCCAGCGCAGGTGCCCATTATGGGGAAGCCCTCGTTACAGAGACCGCTGAGGGGTGCCATCAAATCATATTCCCTCATCAGCTTGCCTATAGTGGTGCTCTCACCACCGGGGATAACCAGCCCATCCAGGCTCCACAGCTCCTGGGGTAGGCGAATGGGGAAGGACTAAACATCAAGACGGAGTAAGAGAGCAATGTGCTCCACAAAGGCACCCTGGAGGGCAAGCACACCAATTTTTTTCACGCTACCTCCTTGCCAGAGGCACACTTGGTCGCTTCCTGGCTATCCATCTCAGAGCCTTTTCCCCTCTTACCAGCCCCTGGGGGATAGTAGATTCTCCTCAGGTATTGTCTTTATGTCAAGACCGGGCATCGCCACCCCCAGCCCCTTAGAGACCTCGGCGATGATCGCTGGGTCGCGGTAATGGGTGGTGGCTTTGACGATAGCCTTCGCCATTATCTCTGGATCGCTGGACTTGAAGATCCCTGAGCCCACGAACACGCCCTCCGCCCCCAGTTGCATCATCAGTGCTGCATCTGCAGGGGTCGCAACGCCGCCGGCGGCAAAGTTCACCACCGGCAGCCCTCCTGTTTTATGCACCTCGGTCACCAACTCCAGCGGAGCGCCCAGGGCTTTGGCCTCGGCGCCCAGCTCATCGGTGGTCATGCTCCCCAGCTTGCGGATTTCGTCCCTAACCGCCCTCATGTGCCGCACCGCCTCCACGATATTCCCCGTACCTGCCTCTCCCTTGGTCCTGATCATCGCCGCCCCCTCTCCGATCCGCCGCAGCGCCTCGCCCAGGTCGCGACAGCCACAAACGAAGGGAACCTTGAAGTCGTGCTTCCAGATGTGATGGCTTTCATCGGCGGGGGTCAGAACCTCAGATTCATCGACGAAGTCCACCCCAAGGGCCTCAAGAGCTTGGGCCTCCACAAAGTGACCGATACGGCATTTCGCCATCACCGGGATGGAGACCGTCTCCATGATGGATAAAATCACGCTGGGGTCTGCCATGCGGGCAACCCCTCCCGCAGCGCGAATGTCCGCAGGTACACGTTCCAGGGCCATCACGGCGCAGGCCCCTGCCTCCTCAGCGATCTTGGCTTGCTCAGCGGTGACCACATCCATGATCACGCCACCCTTGAGCATTTGAGCAAGACCTGCCTTTACCGTCCATGTCCCTTTATCCATGCCACCCTCCAACAGCAATTCACATACATATTTTACTATCGCTCCCTATATTTAGCAAGTTTTTTCGCTTACCGCTTTGGATAGTGAGAAAGCGGAAGCAGTCATCATTTGACTGCACTGGAAGTCTCAAGTGTTCTAGACAAGCCCATTGACAAGGAGCTGCGACCAGAGTAAAATTCCGCCCAATGATTAATGATTGTAGGGAGGGGGTGATCTGAAATGGGAGAGGAAAAGCCTTTCGAGCCGGTATCCAAGATTCGACCTGGAGATGAAGTGCTCCGGAGAAGGAGGGAGCCCAGGAGAAGGCTGAGAATAGCGCCCAATGTCCCCGGGGTCGTTAGGTTTCTCAGGGTCATAATTACCCAAACGCCTTTTGTGCCCATGATCTCGATATTGGCTGTCCTTTGGCTGCTTTTCTCCACCGGCTTCTATTTTGCTGAGCATGGAGCCAGCGGCACGGGGATAAACTACTATACCGACGCTCTATGGTGGGGGGTAGTAGCGATGACATCAATGGGCACAGCTCCTATTCCTGTAAGCGGGGCTGGGCAAATAGTCGGCGGCATATGGGCGGTCCTTGGGTGCGTAATTTTCTATGGGGCGATAATCGCCAGCGTCACCGTCTACTTCATCCGCCGCAGAGAGGGAACGGTGAAACAGATCATCTCCACAGTGGAGTATAACCTGGAGCGGCTGGATGACCTGTCATTAGAGGAGCTGGAGATTCTCAAGGAGACTACCGATAGGCTCATCGATGCCCAGATCGAGCGGCGTAAAGGGGAGGGTTGATAATCGGCGGGGAGATAGTATTGCATGATTTTGATGCAGCGATTATAATAAGCCCTTCGGATAATGGTTCAGGGGGGTGAGAGCGTGAAGTATACCAAGTTTCTAGTGCCGGTAACCGGGAAGAAAGCGGATGACGATATTGTTAGGACCGCATGTGTCCTCGCCCGGAGAAGTAAAGGGAAGGTCTACGTCGTCCACGTGATTCAGGTGAGTCGCGCCCTTCCCTTAGACGCGGAAGTGGAGCCAGAGACCCAAAGTGGGGAAAATGTGCTTGCCAATGCCGAGAAGATCGCTGATATGACGGATAGCCAGGTGGAAACGGAGATCCTTCAGGCACGGGAGACTGGGCCTGCCATAGTGGATGAGGCAGTGGAGCGGGGCGTGGACATGATCATCATGGGCCTTGAATATAAGAAGCGCTTCGGCGAATTTGACATGGGAGATACCGTGCCCTATGTGCTGCGGAATGCCCCCTGCCCGGTGTTGCTGTGGAGGGGACCAATGGGGGAGGCTGAAGCATGAATGTAGTGATCATGGGGTGCGGTAGGGTAGGTGCCCAACTAGCGGCACTATTGGAAGAAGCTGGCCATAAGGTTGCCGTTCTAGATACCGAGCCGTACAGTTTTCGCCGGCTTCCTGCAGCTTTCAAAGGCACACCATTAGTAGGCGATGGCACCGATGAGGAATACCTGAAGAAAGCGGGGATCGAGGAGGCCGATGCCTTCGTTGCTGTGACCCAGGGAGATAATCGTAACGTGATGGCTGCTCAGATAGCGAAACATGTGTATAATGTGCCCAAGGTGGTTTGTCGCATCTATGATCCCATCCGTGAAGAGTTGTATCATACCCTGGGGCTGGAAACGATCAGCCCCACCATGGTAGGGGCGCAACTTCTGCGGGATAAAGTCGTGGGCTAAGGGGGGCTGTTATGTATATCATTGTGGTCGGTGGCGGGAAGGTGGGGTATTACCTCTCCCAGGCCCTTTTAAGCGAGGGGCATGAGGTGTTGATCCTGGAAAAGGACGCTGCTAAGTGCGATGCCATCTGTGAGCAGCTAGGGAGTGTAGTGGTGCGCGGCGATGGCTGCGAGGCACGAACCCTGGCCGAGGTGGGGACGGAGCGGGCGGACATGTTCATTGCGGTAACCAATGAGGACGAGGATAATCTGGTCGCCTGCCAGGTGGCAAAGCACAAGTTCAAGGTGCCACGCACCATCGCGCGGATCAATAACCCCAAAAATGAAGCGCTGTTTAAAAAACTGGGCATCGATGTCACGGTAAGCAGCACCAATCTCATCCTGGAGCATATCCAGGAGGAGGTGCCCACTCATCCCCTGGTCCACCTCCTTACACTAAAGGGGGGGGATTTAGAGATCGTGGAGGTGAAGATCCCCCCAGATTCCTCAGTGGTGGGCAAGCGGATGAGGCAGATCGTTTTCCCTCCCGATAGCGTGATCTGCTTAATGATCGGGAAATGGGGGCCCAAGGTACCAACGGGCGATACCATTTTAGAGGCAGATGCTCAGGTAGTTGCGGTAACCAGGCCGGAAGCGGAAGGGGCGCTGAGGGCAGCGCTCACAGAGTAAGCATGGCAAAGCGGATTGCATATCTTGGGCCGCCGGGAACCTTCACCGAGGAGGCGGCGCTTCTTCATGATAAAACAGCCCAGTTCATCCCCTTCCCCAGCATCCCCGCGGTGGCGGTCGCTGTCGCTTCGGGGATGGCGGAGGAGGGGGTGGTGGCCATCGAGAACAGCATCGAGGGCTCGGTCACCGATACCCTTGATCTCTTGATCCATGAGTCGGGGGTGCTCATTAAGAAGGAGCTGGTGCTGCCCATTGAGCACCACCTCCTGGTCAAGCCAGGGACCGAGGCGAGCGAGGTGAAGGTGCTCTACTCCCATCCCCAGGCACTGGCGCAATGCCGCCAATTCATCGAGCGCTGCTTTCCCAGGGTGGAGGTGGTGGCCGCCCTCTCCACCGCCGCTGCGGTGGAGGAGATGATGGCATCGCCCCACCCGGCTGCCGCCATCGGCACCAGTAGAGCGGCGGAGCTTTATGGTGCGGAGACCCTAGCTAAAGGGATTCAGGATCAGGCCGCCAATGTCACCCGCTTTGTGGTCCTCGCCTCGACAGATCACCCCCCAACGGACTTTGACAAGACATCCCTCTGTTTCTCCTTCGCCGATGATAGTCCCGGGGTGCTCTGTGAGGTGCTTCAAGAGTTCGCCCAGCGAAATATCAACCTGGCAAAGGTGGAATCCCGCCCCTCCAAGGAGAGTTTGGGAAAGTATATCTTCCTTATCGACCTGGAGGGTCACCACGATGACCCCTCGGTCAGCGAGGCACTGCAAATGGTGCGCGAGAAGACCTCCCTGTTCAAGGTCTTTGGCTCCTACCCAAGATATGGGGTAAAATAAACAGGGAGGCCTTGCCTCCCTGCTTCGCTGTTTCGCCCTAAACCGTTAAGTTATTCTTCGCTTTCCTTCGTCAACCTATCTTCAAGGTCGGAGCGGGTCTTGCGAGCAGTCTCGCTTCCCTCCTCGATAGTCCGCCTGATTAACTCCCTCACTCTGCCAAAAACCTCATCCTTAATATAACTGGCAAGCTCACCTGCCCTGCTACCGGCGCCCACACCCCGCTGCCCCTGCTGGCCCATCCGCTCCACAAGCCAGAAAGTGAGTGCCGCGCCAATGACTCCCCCGATGATAAGCCCGGTTAGAAAGCCGTGCCCCTTATTTTCCTCAGTCACCTTTCCTCCCCTCCTTTCTCCTGTCGGAGACGAAGTCCAAAACCTTAGCGATGCCTTGCGCAACGCTGGCGATGCTGGCCAGTGGCTTTACCAGGTCCTGGGACACTGCGGAGGTGATGCTTCGAATGTTACTGACGATGGTCTTCCCCGCGTTGAGTATGGCAAGAATCCTGCGGAAGATCAGGAATGTGATAATGACAAAGAAGAGAGTGGCCCCGATGCCCAGTATACAATAGATAACAATAAACAGATCGCGCAATTCCGCCAGGGACATTCCTCACCCCCTAAGTCGCCATTATACTACCATCCGGGCACAAAAGGCAAATGGTGTACTGGTCCAGAACATTAGTGGCAAATAACCTCCTAGCTCATTGACCCTGTCATTGCTTCCCACGATAAATCGGGGTCGCAATGACGATGAAAGCGTTTCGCTGGGGACAAGCTTCACCATGATGATAAAAGGGTGCCTTACAATGAGGGTAGGGTGTAACCCATCTGTCTGAACGAGCTCAAATGGAACTTTTTATGTGACGGTTATGCTGTTGCTCGTGTTGTTGAAGAGGAAGCCTCACCTGCTAGTCTAT
>DAOWEF010000018.1 GCA_030638665.1 Dehalococcoidia bacterium | reverse complement strand
TTTGCGCCCTCACTGGCGAGGATGATGGTCGGCGCCAGCATCCTTACCATCGCCCTGCTCCTTGTTATGGGTTTAGTGGCGCTGGTCAACTTCCAGTGGCTTTTCCGTGCCTTTCACCACCTCTTCTTCAGCGGCGATTCCTGGATACTCTCAGGTTACCTGCCCAGGATTTTCACCGAGGGATTCTTCTCTGATGCTGCTCTTTTCATCATCGGGGCAGTGGTGGTGGAAGCGCTTGTGATCGGTGGCCTCGGAGGCTTCTTTATGCTCAGAGGGAGAAAGGCAAGGGGTTAACTGCCCATATCGCAGGTGGCACAGCTTGTGGCCGGGCAGGTGCTACAGGTATCGCCCATTATCGAGCTAGACTCGCCCTCAGCGCCCTTGGAAAAGGCGGCAAAGGAGGAAAACAGCTTCCGGGCTGAGGCCTGGCACTTGGGGCACGAGACAGCCTCACCGGCCTCGCTGAAGGGGCGTCGCAGCTCGAACCTGGCGTTACAACTAGGACAGATGTATTCGTATATCGGCATGCCACTCATATTCTAGACTATAGGAAACTGGCGGTCAAGCTTGCCAGGTAATGCTGCCACCAACTATGGTCATCTCCACCCGGATACCTGTTATCTCCTCGGGTGACACCTGGGTGAGGTCAGCGCCTAGGAGCGCGAAATCGGCCAGCTTACCGAATTGAATGGAGCCTTTCACCCCATCATCGAAGGAAGCGTAGGCGGCAGCCTGGGTATACATCTTCAGGGCGTCCGCAGGCGAGACCTGCTCCTGGGGCAGAAGCGCTTCGCCGTGCTCCGTCCTCCTGGTGACTGCGGCATAGATGCCAAAAAGCGGGTTAATAGGCACCACCGGGCTATCAGAGCCAGCGGCTGGCATTAGGCCATTCTTCAAGAATGAGCCGATGCGATAGAGCCACCTTCGTTGCCCTTCGGGGACCGTTTTGAGGTAGCGCTCCCCACTGTAATAAATAAAGGATGGTTGGGTGACCACCAGCGCATGGACATCCTTTAACCTCTTGAGCAGGGTAGGTGGGCATACCGAGCAGTGCTCGATGCGGTGGCGATGATCCCTTCTTCGGATTCGATCTAGAGCATGCTCCAGAGCACCGGCCGCAGCCGCCACGGTGCCCTCCTCAACAGCGTGAAGTGCTAGCTGGTAGCCAGCCCGGTGTGCCTGAAGCGCCCTCTCCTCAAGCTCATCCTGGCAAGGATGCAGGAAGCCCCTGGCCTCACTCAAGGCTATCTTTAGCGCTCCCAGGCGCACCCCGTCATCGCCACAGTGGGGAGAGAAGCCGTTACGCTGAAGCTCCTCTAGTGACGCGATGCCCATCATCACCGACAGCCTGGGCACCAGAAAACCCCTTTCCCTGAGTCCTTGCAGAGTGCGCCACTCACCTAGCCCATTATGGGCGGTAGCATCCTGAAGGGAGGTGATGCCCTGCGATAGGTATTCCTTATTGGCAAGCCTGACCCCTTTTTCGAACTCCTCTTGCGATAGGGGAGGAATCATCTTGTCAATGAAGGAGTTCATCTCAAAGAGTAGCCCATTGGGCTCCCCCGAATCTAGGTCTCTCCCGATCATACCGACCGGCGGCTCCGGCGACTCCTTGGAGATACCGATAAGGGAAAGGGCGACACTATTGAGCACACAGGCATGCCCTGAGCGGTGCACCAGCTTCACCGGGTGATGAGGCGCTGCCTGGTCTAGGTCATCGCAGTTGGGGTGGCGTTTCTCTGCGAGATAGAACTCATTATATCCCGTGGCCCTGATCCAGACACCCTTGGGTAGTCGTCGTGCTTGCTTTCGAATTTGAGCCTTGATATCTGCGATGGAAGATACTGCGGAGGGAGAACAGTCGACGCTTAGGAAACTTGAGGCGAAGGCGACGATGTGGCAGTGGGCATCATTAAAGCCGGGAACTAAGGTCTTTCCCTGGCAGTCGATTTTTTGCGTTTTTCGATCTTCGAGGTCTCCAAGCCAGTCACCATCGCCAACCCATATGATCCTCCCCCCTTTTGCTGCGACAAGCTCGGCCCTTGGCCTTCTGGAGTCTAGGGTGAGGACATTAGCGTTATAGAGGATGAGGTCCGCTTTATTCGAACTTATCATTTGCGACCTAGCGCCTTGGCCGGCTAGATATTATTCTTATGGGCACGCTGGCTCAGGGCGAAGAATTCATGGTCGAACAACAGCTTTGCTGCGTCTTTCATTTCCATCGCTTCTCAAGATGCACCATCAGGATCGCTACATCGGCTGGAGTGACGCCATCGATGCGGGAGGCTTGCCCCAGGGTTGCCGGCTGCAGCCTCTCCAGCTTCTGCCGCGCCTCATAGCGCAGGCCAGTGATGCCGTCGTAGTCAAATCCCTGAGGGATATGCCGCGCCTCCAGCCTCGCCATGCGCGCCACCTCGGCGCGCTGCCTCTTGATATAGCCCTCGTACTTCACCTCGATCTCCACCTGCTCCGCAGCATCGATTTTCAAGCCGGGGGAATCAAAGCCTAGGGAAACCAGGGTTTGATAGCTCGCATCGGGGCGACGCAGGAACCCCAGAGCGCTCACGCTGTGCCCCGACTGGTTGATGTAGTTCTTTTTCAGCCGATCTATCTCCCCCGCAATAGCCTGGCGCTTCTCCTCCACCGCCTCATAGCGTTCCCTAGCGACAAGCCCTACCTCGTGGCCAAGAGGGGTGAGCCTCAGATCGGCATTGTCCTGGCGAAGGAGCAGCCGATACTCCGCTCGCGAGGTGAGCAGGCGATAGGGCTCGGTAAGCTCCCTGGTCACCAGGTCGTCGATCATCACCCCGATATAGCCCTGGTCCCGCCGCACCAAAATAGGAGGCTTCCCCTTCGCCCTGAGGGAAGCATTTATCCCAGCGATGAGTCCCTGTCCCGCTGCCTCCTCATAGCCGGTGGTGCCGTTGATTTGACCGGCGAGGAACAGGCCGGGAACAAGCCTGGTCTCCAGACTAGCCGAGATCTGGTTTGGGGGCACATAATCGTATTCGATGGCATAGCCCACCCTCACTATCTCCACCCGCCTCAGTGCCGGGATGGTGCGCAGCATATCAAGCTGCACATCCTCAGGGAGGCTGGTGTTAGCCCCCTGAACATAGACCTCAGTGGTCTCCCAGCCCTCCGGCTCGAGAAAAATGGGATGGGAATCCTTGTGGGCAAATCTAACGATCTTATCTTCAATTGATGGGCAATACCTGGGGCCGACACCGTGAATGAGGCCGGTGAACAGGGGGGCGCGATCCAGGTTTTTTCGTATTATTTCATGGGTTCTTTCGCTGGTGTAGACAAGATAGCATGGCAACTGAGGTCGCCATGGTGAAGGGGCCAGAGGGTAAATCGTGTTTGGCTCAGGAAATTTGGAATCTGTCGCTCTCTCTCCCCAAAGGCTGAAATAGAGCGGAATATCGCTGCCGGGCTGGATAACGGTCCGCTCAAAATCGATGGTTCGGGCGTCGATACGCGGTGGGGTGCCTGTCTTAAGTCGTCCCAGGGTGAAACCGAGGGAGCGCAGGTTAGCAGACAGTTTTTCCGCGGAAAACTCCCCGGCCCGCCC
>DAOWEF010000061.1 GCA_030638665.1 Dehalococcoidia bacterium | reverse complement strand
GTATGACTCGGACATGGATTGGTATGAGATGGAGATAGTTTTCGTTCTGGACTCAACCTGCATTGACATCTATACTATCTATGATGCGACTTCTGAGGATGAAGCGCAAGCAATGTCAATCATAAACAGTATCTCGCCCTAGCCAAGCCACGCTAGCCACCCATTCCACGATAGGCAACCTGCTAGAGGGGCTCAATACTTCCCTCGCTAACCCGAAATAGCGCCGCCTCAGCCAGAAAGCCGGGATCGAAGCGGTCGAGATCGGTGGCGGTGATCACCACCTGCTGATAAGAGGCAACGGACCCCAGTAGGTGATGGCGCCGCTCCGCATCGAGCTCGGAAAGCATATCGTCCAAAAGCAGGATGGGCTCATCAGCTATTTTGGAGCGCATGAAGCGAGCCTCGGCGAGCTTTAGGGAGAGGGCGATAGTGCGCTGCTGGCCCCGGGAGCCATAAACATTCATATTGACATCGCCTATCAGGAACGCCAAGTCATCCCGATGAGGACCAACCAGGCTCATCCCCTGAGCGATCTCCTTTTTTCGAACATCTCGAAGTCTATCCCCAAAATCCGTTGCGCCTACGCTGGGCAGATAGGTCATCCTCAATTTCTCCTGCTCCGCAGTGAGCTGGTAGTGGATCGGCTGAGCCAGGTCGTTGAGCTCAGCCACCATGAGCTGACGCTGCGCGATGAGATAGGAGCCATGTTCCAGCAATTCCTGGTCCCAAAAATCAAGCTGGCTCCCCTCGGCGCGCCGCTCCCCGATCAACCTTAGGAGGTGATTTCGCTGCAGGAGCACCTTATTGTACCGCTGGAGGGCGCGGAGGTATCGAGAATTGACCTGGGAGTTTGTCATGTCCAGGTAACGGCGACGCAGCGAGGGAGCACTGCCAATAAGATCGATGTCCTGGGAGCTAAAGAGCACCACATTAACCTGACCGACGAGGTCAATGGCGCGGCGGGGCACGCCATTTATTTTAATCCGCTTTTGCACATGTGACTCAGGGCTGGGATATGCCGCCCTGAAGGCGAGCTCCACCCGAATGTTCTCTGTCCTTTTTTGAACCTGGGCCAGCAAGCGAGCCACCGAGAGCCCCTCCATTGGGGCGGACCAGTTAATCAGCTCCCGCTCCGCAGTGGCGCGATGGGATTTGGCGGTGGCCAGGAGGTAGATCGCTTCAAGGAGGTTGGTCTTCCCCTGAGCATTATCGCCCTGAAGCACCATTAGGTGAGGCGGGAGGTCGAACTCCAGGCGCTCGTAATTACGGAAGTTGGTCAGGCTCAAATGCGCGATATGCAAACATCTCCTCCCGCTTCTCCCAACCGGGGATGCAACCACTCAGGTAAATCCGACTCCAAGGCTCTTTTTTCCTGCTCTGGGTTGCGCTATTGGGCTCTCTTACTAAACTAGGCTTGGGATTCAAGCACCGCTACGTACCCATGTGTGTCGGGATGCGTGATAACTATATCATGGTAATGGTAGCTCAGTTTGCGTTCAAGTCGCTCTAAGGCAGGGTTTTTCGATGGAGCAGTCGCGATGTTCACTCTACTACAATGTAGTGCTCGGACTCCACTCCCAAGCCATGCTTCAAAGCCGTAACGATCTGAGGTGACTGCCAGGGATTCGCCATTAGCTTATTCTTGGCCTTATAACTCAGAAGTACCTTCATCGCCTCGACATCGATAGCAACAAGGTCTCCAGAGACAAGCACCAGACCAGGCTCCGCCAATTGGCCCTTAGATGGACCGCCGGAAACGAAGGTCTTCCTCCCATCCATGATTATGAGGTCTGGTTGCCAGCACAGGCTGATTTCAGCAACCTTCTGCTCCAAGTGGCGGGTGTGAAGGGCGCGCCGCTCTCCGGGGTGCATAAAGCCTACTGCGAGCTTCAGTGCGCCAGTAAATCGCGAGAAAGCATGAGTCTTCATACATGGCAAGTATACAATTTTATCGGCTTCATAGGCTGACCGGGGCATAGTGACCGCACTCAGATAATCGCCATCGATCTTTATTTTCACCCAGTCATCAGCCTTGTCATCAAAGGCAACCAGTTCCACATCCAAATGACGCACCAGCTCGAACACGCCCAGTTTCCGAAAAACGTTCCTGGTGGGTCTCCAAATCCCTCCGGAGCTTTCACCTATCGTAACTCTTGCCCCCGCTTCCAACAGGAGTTCGAGGACAGCACGCAGAAATACCAGGTCGGTAGAGCCAGGATATGGGTCCGGGCTATTAAAATTTGGCTTGACCAAAACCCTGTCGCCCCTGCCGATAGCCTGCCCCAAATGCCCCAGCAGCGCAATGGCTCTGTCAACGGAGGCCTTAATATCTCCATTTGCTGTCACCTTCGCCACCATGACTTGGCCATTACTGCACCACGGATTGACAACACGTGGTCTGGGGTCAACAGACGGGATGTTCTTCGGCACCCTATCGCAAAATAAATGATAGAACCCGATAACCTTGTCCGCGAAACTGGTCATTGAACTCCCATCCGTGCCATCAGTATCCTTTGAGGCTCTTAACAATGAGTATTCCCGATAGATCGAGGGTTTTCATGCGATCCTTCAACAATCGTATCCAAACCAGCCCGACTGTGTTGGGTATCCAGTTCACCTGGTGCCACTGCCCTGGCAGGTGTGAGCTGCGCCAGGCATTTTTCCTTCGTGCTTATTATATCATCTTTGGCTTGCCTTGCCCCAGGTATGAAGCTTGTCTCCCGCCACAAAAAGCATACTGCCACTTTTTTACTGACGTCGAACACTGCAGTTTTCAGCTCCACACGTGAGCTCGTTCAAATAGACAGGCGACACTTGGTATCGTTGATTTCGCTACACTTAACATTGCGCGACGCTTTGCGATGCACAGACCCTGGGGACAAGTAGAGGAGAAGAAATCCGTGCTACACAATAGGATTTACTAAGTAGGAGCTATAAAGGGGTGCCCCCCGATTCAATCGTCCGATAAGTCGGACTCTCGCGAAGCGGAGGAGGCGGGGGTCTCTCCGACCTAGGCCGAAGTGTCGGCCGACCTATCAGCCTCGGCCTCGGAGCAGAAATACTTCTCAGGGCGGGTGGGATATAGCCAAGTAGTTATTAAGAGCCCCGACTTGTCGGGGCGAAGCAATCCCCACGTCTCATGACACCCACCAACAATAGGCTAGCGGTGGTGTGATATATCACTAATGTAATGGACGAGTATAAAGTCTTCCTCCTACAAGAGGCATAGTGTTATAATCTCATCAGGGCGGGCCCAAAAACAAACAGCGACGATAAGCTCCTGCCCTCGGCGTTCTTCAAGCCAGGGCCGAGGTTTTAGTCCTCCACTGCTAGAAAGGAGATACGGAGAGATGGTAAAAAAACAAGCGCCCAGAGTGAAACTACCCCCGGTGGAGCAGGTAGGCATTGTAGTTAAGGATATCGACCGGGCAATGGAGTATTACAGTTCAACCTTTGGCTGGGGGCCCTTTCAGGTTATGGAGCTTGAGATGAAAGGAGCCACCTATCGAGGCCACCCATGCGATTGCCGGTTGAAGCTGGCCTTCGCTCGCTCAGGCCAAATTGAGATCGAGCTGATTCAGGTTCTGGAGGGGGAAACACCCCACACCGAGTTTCTCCGGGAAAAGGGTGAGGGCCTCCAGCATCTGCGCTTCAGTGTAGATGATATTGATGGCACACTGGCCAAGCTGGCCAAGGAGGGCATCGAGCCGGTATTCCAACACAGCTACCCCGAGATCGGGATATCGTTCGCCTACCTGAACACTGACAGGATTGGCGGCGTCATGATCGAGTTAATTGAGATAAAGAAGCGTAAAAGTAGAGACAAATGAGCATTAGAAGAAGTAACAGGTCTAACTTAACGGAACGTAATCAAGCTGCCAGTGGTTTTTAGCAGAATCCGCAATAGCAAAGGAGGAAAGATATGCAACTGGCCTTCTTTTTCGATCAGACCAGATGCACCGGCTGTTATACCTGCGTGGTGGCCTGCAAGGACTGGCACGATGTCCCGGCAGGGCCAGCTAGCTGGATGAGGGTAGCAACTATAGAGCGGGGCAAATATCCTCACCCATTTGTGGCCTTTCTGAGCACTCCCTGCTACCACTGCGATGAACCGGCTTGTGTACCAGCCTGTCCAGTGGACGCCATAAGCAAACGTCACCAAGATGGCATAGTAGTGGTTAACGGGGACGCCTGCCTGGGAAAGGCCAAATGCCAGCTCTGCCTCGAAGCCTGCCCTTACCAGGCACCCCAGTTCGGCGCCGAAGACAACGCCAAGATGCAGAAATGCGACCTCTGCCTGGAGCGATGGGCAGAGGGCAAACAGCCCATTTGCGTCGCTGGCTGCCCCATGCGGGCGCTCGATGCCGGGCCCATCGATGAGATGGAAGCGAAATACGGCAAGATTCACGAAGCCGAAGGGCTCAAGTACGATGAAAGGCTGCACCCGTCGGTAATCTACAAACCCAAACCCCGGGTTTCCCTGGCCAGTTATTGAGGAAGGTAAAAATGATCGAGAACGAGAGAGTGATAACCACTACCTGCGCCCCACATTGTGGGGGGGGGCTGTCTGCTTAAAGCTCATGTAAAAGATGGCGTCATAACCAGGATCGAAACCGACGATGATCAGGATGATGTTCAGCTCAGGGCATGCATGCGAGGACGCTCGTGGAGGCAGCGAATATACCATCCCGACCGGCTGAAACACCCGATGAAACGCGTTGGCCCACGGGGTAGCGGACGGTTCGAACGGATAACCTGGGACCAGGCGCTGGATACCATCGCCGCTGAGCTCAAGCGGACTGTAGATACCTACGGGCCCGCTTCCATCGTCCACTGGGTTTCCGGCGGGGATCAAGCAGCGTTACACGATGGATGGCGACGAATGAGCAGGATATTCTGCATGATGGGCGGATACACGCGCCCCTGGGGCCTGCACTCCTACGAAGGCGGCATCTTTGCAGAGCTCACCTGTTTCGGGATGGGATTCACCGCCCACACCCGCGATGACCTCCTCAATTCCAAACTGATAATCATGTGGGGATGGAACCCGGCGGTCACTATTCAGGACACCAACACTGCCTGGTATCTGGCGCAGGCCAAAGAACATGGCACCAAGATCATCTCCATCGACCCCAGATTCACTGCCTCCGCCTCGGCATTCGCCCATCACTGGATACCTATCCGCCCCGGCACGGATGCCGCCGCGCTCATCGCAATGGCCAACGTAATGGTGACGGAGAACCTGCTGGAACAGGCATTCCTGGATAAATTCACCATCGGGTTCGATGCGTTCAAAGATTACATTCTGGGCGATGAAGACGGAGTGGCCAAGACCCCGGAATGGGCGGAGGCGATCACCGGCATACCGACGGATACTATCAGGAAGCTTGCCCGGGAATATGCTACAACAAAGCCGGCGGCACTCATAACCGGAATCGGTCCCGGGCGCACAGCTTACGGCGAGCAGTATCATCGTGCGGCCATCGTTCTGGCGGCTATGACCGGTAACATCGGTAAATCCGGCGGCTCCTGCGGCGGCAAATCATGGGGGCCGCACGCCCTAGGCAGGATGGGTTCGGGTCCCAAGATCCCGCCGAACAAGGTGGATGACACCGTTCCCAACCCGGAAGGCAAGCTCCCCAATCGCAGATACTACATATGGGGACACGGGATTATCAACGTCTTCCGGCTCACAGATGCCTTCATCAAGGGCAAATCGGGCGGATACCCTGCTGATTACAGGTTCCTGTGGGTTACCAATGCCAATCCGCTCAATCAGTGGCCCAATACCAACAAGACCGTCGAGGCCTTCAACAAGCTCGATTTCATAGTTACCGAAGAGCACTTCATGACCCCAACCGCCCGGTATGCCGACATAGTCCTGCCTACAACCACATTCTTCGAGCGAACTGACGTTACTATGAGCGCATCCTGTCCGGTATCCTACGCCTACCGCAGGGATATCATTGAGCCCGTCGGCGAGTCACGAGCACCGATGGATTTCGCCACCGACCTGGCCAATCGCCTGGGCTTCACCGATTACAATGACAAGACAGATGAGGAGTGGGTGGACGTCATCCTGCAGAAGAGCCCCCTGCCCGATGTTGAGGGGTTCAAGGAGAGAGGGTTCCAAAAGATCGATCTTCCCGAGCCTAGCGTTCCCTTCCGTGCCCAGATCGCGGACCCGGAGAATAATCCCTTCTACACACCCTCCGGGAAAATCGAGGTCCACTCCCAGATGATCGCGGATATGAACTTGCCCCATTGCCCGCCAATCCCCAAGTACATGGAGCCGTGGGAGAGCCCGAGCGATCCCCTGGCGGAGAGATACCCGCTGCAGCTCATCACCACTCACACCGGGAGACGGGCTCATACCCAGTTCGATAACGTTCCGTGGCTGAGGGAGCTCGATCCGCACGCAATCAGAATCAACAGGATCGATGCCGAAGCACGTGGGATAAAGGATGGCGATGCCGTGAAGGTATTCAACGACCGGGGAACGATGATCATCCCGGCTAAAATCGTGGAGACGATCATGCCGGGGGTAGTCGATATTCCTCAGGGCGCCTGGTATGACCCCGATGATAAAGGCGTGGACCGGGGGGGATGTTGTAACATCTTAACGAAGGACGAGCACTCGCCGGGAGGAGCGTACTGCTCCAACACGACCCTGGTGCAGGTTGAAAAAGCCTAGTAGAGATGCAAATGAAAGTGCTACTAACCGGTGCATTTGGAAACATAGGCCCTAATGTGGTTGAAAAACTGCTTGAGCAAGGGCATCAGGTGAGGTGTTTTGACCGCAAAACAGTGGCAACCGAGAAAAAGGCTGAAAGGTTCAAAGATCAGGTGGAAGTAGTATGGGGAGACCTGCGCAGCCC
>DAOWEF010000019.1 GCA_030638665.1 Dehalococcoidia bacterium | reverse complement strand
CAGCACCAGCTTGCCGAGCGCTACAGCCTGCAATCTCAGAGCACCGGCCGCGAACCGCGGAGACGGGTTCGCATTTTTCGCGGTGGCGGGGATTCGAAAGAGGCGAGGTAACAATTGTCTTTATTCATCACCTTTGAAGGTGGGGAGGGTTCGGGTAAGTCCACCCAGGCGAGGGCGCTCCACCAGCGCCTTTCGAGCATGGGCATCCCGGCACTGCTCACACACGAGCCCGGGGGCATCCCTCTGGGCCACGAGATCAGGCGCTGGCTCAAGGGGGATAGGGCGAACGACAAGGTGGATGTTGACCCCCTCACCGAGCTTCTGCTGTTTAATGCCTCCCGAGCCCAGCTCGTCGCCGCGGTGATCCGCCCCGCACTGAAAAGAGAGACTGCCGTTATCTGCGACCGCTTCTGCCACTCCACCATCGCCTACCAGGGCTACGGCCGGGGCCTCGCCCTCGACCTCATCGAAGCCGCCAACAACATCGCTACTCAGGGATTGCGCCCTGACCTTGTTGTGCTCCTTGATATCCCCGTGGAACAAGGGCTATCACGAAAGAAGCTCAAAGACCGATTTGAGCGGGAGGAGCTTGCCTTCCATCAGCGGGTGAGGCAGGGCTATCTGGAGATAGCGAAGAAAGACCCCCAGCGCTGGCTGCTGATCGACGGGTCCTTGCCCAAAAGGGATATTGAGCGCCAAATTTGGGAGAGGGTGGAACAGCTTTTGCCCAGAGTAACGAAAAAGCGATGAAAATGGGGTTGAAAAAGGGTAAGGAAAGTGGTATAATAATAGGTTAGGAGGTTCAGCTAATGAGTAACACGAAGATGAAGACGATCAGCCTGTGTGGTTCATGTTCTTCTTGTCCTGTATTGAAGATAGGCGACGAACACGTTGAGATCGGAGAGGAGGGCAACCTCTGCATTCTCACCAAGAGCGAGTGGGAGACCCTGAAGCAAAAGGTATTGAACGGAGAGGCGTAGGCCGCCTTTCTTAATCACCGGTTGAACCTTTAAATCCAGTCCGGTGAGGCTGGCAAGGGAAAGCGACAGTAGAAGCTGAACAGGCGAAACCCTAAATCCCCTTGCCAGCAAATGGGCAAGGGGATTTTTTAATGCCTGAGAAAGTGATCCTGAACAAGGAAGATGTCCGCCGTGCCATAACCCGCATCGCCCATGAGATTGTGGAGCGAAATCACGGGTGCGACGGCATTATTCTTATCGGGGTGCACACCCGTGGCGCGCCACTGGCGAAGAGGATCGCCGCAAACATAAAGGAGTTCGAACAGGCGGAGGTCCCTGTTGGCGACTTGGATATCAGCCTTCACCGCGATGACCTCACCTCTCTAGAAGTACAGCCCTCCCTGCGCCCCACAAATATCCCCGATGACATTGAAGGGAAGCGCATCATCCTGGTCGATGATGTTCTCTATACCGGCCGCAGCATTCGTGCAGCTATGGATGCCCTCATCGAGCATGGGCGGCCTCAGTCCATTCAGCTGGTAGTGCTTATTGACCGGGGCCATCGCGAGATCCCCATCCGCGCCGATTTCGTAGGAAAGAATATGCCCACCTCGAGGGATGAGGAGGTTGAGGTGCGTCTCAAGGAGGTCGATGGCAGGGATGAGGTGGCGATTGTAAAAGGTGTGAGCGAGCGAGAGTCAATCGTTAAGGGATAGCATTCTTGTTTTGTAAGGGAGTTTATCATGAGCTTAGCGAATAGAAGTCTGGTCACGATAGATGACCTCTCAAACCAGGAGATTGAGGCAGTTTTTTCTCTGTCAGACGACATATCTGACTCAATGAACCAACAGTCGAGCGTATGCCAGGGCAAGATCATGGCAAGCCTCTTTTTCGAGCCAAGCACCAGGACGCGGTTGTCATTCGAGGCTGCGATGCACCGGCTGGGGGGCAGGGTAATATCGGTAGTGGAAATGGGGAATACCTCGCTGGCAAAAGGCGAAAGTATTGCTGATATGGCGAGGGTAGTGGGAAGCTATGCGGACATAATTGTCATCAGGCACCCGTGGGAGGGGGCCGCCAAGGTGGTCGCCGACTACGCCGGCGTCCCGGTAATAAATGCCGGCGACGGTGGGCATGAGCATCCCACCCAGACCCTGTGCGACCTCTACACCATCAAGAAGGAGAGACAAACCCTCGAAGGGCTGAAAATAGCGCTGTGGGGGGACTTGAAATACGGGCGAACCATACATTCTCTAGCCTACGCCCTGGCTAGGTTCGGGGCAACCATCCATTTCCGTCCCGGCTCGGGCCTTGGCCTACCGGAGCATGTTGTAAGGAAGCTAAGTACGGAATACGGGGGGATGCTCCAAAGTTATGATGAGACGAAGGGCGCAGATAAGGAGATGCTTTTCCCCTTGGATGCCATATATATAACGCCGAGCAAGCCGCATCAACTAGTAAATATACCCGATGTCAGTATCCAAATCGAGCTGAAGAAGGGTGTTGATGCTCTTTATGTTACCAGGCTTCAGAGAGAAAGACTTGAGATTACGGCAGAGGGAAAAGAGTTGGAGCGGGACTACCCGGTAGTGAATAAAAAACTGCTCAAAGGAAAGCAGTTCAAAGAAACACTTGTCATGCACCCGTTGCCCCGTATCGATGAGCTTGCCTATGAGATCGATGCTGATCCGCGAAGCTTGTACTTTAAGCAAGCGGCGTGGGGAGTGCCGATTAGAATGGCCCTCGTGGCCCTCCTGCTGGGAGCTAAGCAGGTCGATATTCCTGAGAAGGAAGGGTCAACCTTTTCCCCAAAGATAGACTATCCCGCCTATAACCGCGATTTTGAGGTCAGGTGCAAAAACAAAAAATGCGTTTCCGCGCAGCAAACGGAAACAAGGTACATTAAGCCTGGGTTTAAAATAGTAGCGAACAAGCCTTTGACGCTCCGGTGCGTCTATTGCGACCATGAAACGCATCCGCCCTATATCGCAAGTTCCAAGTGGCATCAAGGGATTGTGGATTACAAGAGGTACTACGACGCAGACAGTTTTATGCTGGGAAGAATACAGCCAGAGAATCTCATTATATTTGATTCAAAAGCTATCGCTCAAGCTGAGGGATTCAAGCCGGGCAAGAAGGCCCTTCGAGGATGATCCAGCAAAGAGAGGTGCCATTGATAAAGGAGCGCCTTGACCGCCAGCCTAAGAGCCTGCTCATTCGCGGTGGTCGTGTCATCGACCCGTCACAGCAGGTCGATGCCATCGGCGACCTGTTTATCGCTGATGGGAAAGTCCGTTGGCTGAGCACACAAGGGACCTTTTCAGCACCCGAGAACTGCCCAGTACTTCACGCTGGGGGGATGGTGGTATGCCCCGGTTTTATCGACATTCACTGCCACCTGCGCCAGCCTGGATTCGAGGAGAAGGAGACGATCGCCACAGGAACCCGCGCGGCAGCTAAGGGCGGGTTTACTACAGTTTGCTGTATGCCGAATACCGACCCGCCGGTAGATACCGGGGCTACCGTGGAATACATCATGAATGTAGCCGCCACCGAAGGCGTAGTTCGCGTATTGCCTATCGGGTGTGTCACCAAAGGCAGGGCGGGAAACGAGCTCGCCGATTTCGGCAAGCTTTCCACATCCGGCGTTATAGCCTTCAGTGACGATGGTAATCCGATAGCCGATTCTTTGCTCATGCGACGCGCTTTGGAGTACAGCAGGGACTTAAGTTTACCGGTTATCGACCATTGCGAAGACACCTCCCTTAGCGAGGGAGGCATGATAAACGAGGGGGCGGTGGCAAACCGACTGGGGCTTAAAGGAATCCCCGCTGCCTCTGAGGAGAGCATGGTCGACAGGGACATTGAACTGGCAAGGGCAACCGGCGGCAGGCTGCACATCGCTCATGTGAGCACCACCGGCTCCGTTGCGCTCATCCGCCGCGCCAAAGAGGGGGGGATCCCGGTCACCGCCGAGGTTACGCCTCACCACTTGACCATGACCGAGGAGCGGGTTGCGAGCACCTCCGGCTATGATACCAACGCCAAGGTGAACCCTCCGCTGAGGACAGCGCGGGATGTTCAGGCGCTCATCACAGGCTTAAAAGAAGGGGTGATCGATGCCATCGCCACCGACCACGCCCCCCATACCGATGCGGACAAGCGGTGCGACTTCGAAAACGCCGCCTTCGGCATCAGCGGATTCGAGACAGCATTGGGAAGCCTGATGGGGCTAGTACACCGGGGAGAACTCGATCTGGTGACGCTTGTCTCAAAACTTACGCACGAGCCAGCCTTATTCCTAGTGAAGGCTGATCTGGGTACCCTTAGACCCGGCGTCCCGGCTGATGTCACGGTCTTTGACCCCCAGAAGGAGTGCGTGGTGAAAACCGATGAATTCGCCT
>DAOWEF010000044.1 GCA_030638665.1 Dehalococcoidia bacterium | reverse complement strand
TCATGGAGCAGGGGCGGGATGCTCTTATTATCTACGATGACTTATCTAAGCATGCATGGGCCTATCGTCAGATCTCATTGCTTCTACGTCGCCCCCCGGGTCGAGAGGCATATCCGGGCGATGTCTTCTATCTCCATAGCCGACTCCTGGAGCGCGCTGCCAAGATGGCGCCGGAGCACGGCGGCGGCTCACTTACCGCTCTACCCATCATCGAAACCCAGGCCGGTGATATATCGGCCTATATCCCCACCAACGTAATCTCCATTACCGACGGCCAGATATATCTGGAGACCGATCTATTCAATGCCGGTATACGGCCGGCGTTGAATGTCGGCCTCAGTGTCTCCAGGGTTGGTGGCTCCGCTCAGACCCGGGCGATGAAGAAAGTGGCGGGGAAATTGAGGCTGGACCTGGCACAGTACCGGGAGCTGGTGACCTTCGCCCAATTTGGTGCTGCCGAGCTGGACAAGGCAACCAGGGAACAACTGGAGCGTGGACAGCGCATCACCGAGGTGCTGAAGCAGCCCCAGTATGTTCCCATGCCCATGGAAAAAGAGACGACTATCCTGTACGCCGTTATCAATGGCTACCTCGATGACGTCCCCGTGGAGAAGGTCATGGCCTTTGAGGAGGCCTTCCATCGCTTCATGGAGACAAGCCACCCCGAGATTGGTCAGCGCATAGCTACGGAGAAGGAGCTCAGCGATGAGATCGAGGAGGCGCTTAAGCAGGCGATCGCCGAGTTCAAGGAGCGCGTGCCATATTGAGGTCATTATAGTTATCGGTAGAGCGAGCAAAGAGAGCAGATAGATTTTATTCCCCAACGGTCTAAAGAATGCCAAACATTCGTGAGATTAAACGTCGCATAAAAAGCGTCCAGAGTACCGCCAAGGTTACCAGGGCGATGGAAATGGTCGCAGCCTCAAAGATGAGGCGTGCTCAGGAGCGCACTATCGCCGCTCGACCCTATGCCGAGAAGATGCAGCATATTCTGGCTGATCTCGCGGCACAGCACCGCTCCGGTGAGGAGATTCACCCCCTCCTCGAAGAGCGGCCGGTGAACCGGGTTGCCCTCATCCACATCACCCCCGACCGCGGCCTTTGCGGCGGGCTTATTGCCATTGTCAATCGCAGCGTGGCGAGCTTTATCTTAGAGCAGCATGTTCCCGTAACCGTCGTTGTTGTCGGACGCAAGGGCAGGGATTTTTTGGTGCGCTCGGGGCAGGAAGTGCGCGCCGAGCTCACCCGTCTTGGCGACCGTCCGTCAATCGTGGATATCCAGCCCATAGCCCGCATCGTCATCGATGATTACACCGATGGCCTCATCGATGAAGTGTATCTATCGTACACCCAGTTTGTAACCACCATGAACCAGCAGCCAGTACTCCGGCGGCTGCTTCCAATTGAGCCCGCAGCCATTGAGCCGGGGTACAATGTGGAGTATATCTACGAGCCCTCACCGGACGAGGTGCTGGAGCAGCTTCTCCCTCGCTTCGTTGAGATGGGGCTCTACCATGTCATCCTTGAGTCTATCGCCAGCGAGCAGTCAGCACGAATGGTGGCGATGCGTAATGCCACCGATAACGCCAGCGAGATAATCGATGAGCTCACCCTTACCTATAACAAGGCGAGGCAGGAGATGATAACCAAGGAGCTTCTGGACATCACGGGGGGAGCAGCGGCGCTGGCGTAGAGCGAAAAGGAAGTGGCGGCGCTGGTTTAGAATAAGGTAGGAGGTTGTTATGGCAAAAGGAAAAGTAGCTCAAATCATCGGCACGGTAGTGGATATAGAGTTCCCTCCGGATGCGCTGCCGGCACTCAATAACGCTATCGAGATCCCCATCAATGGGGGGAAGATCGTCCTCGAGACACAGCAGCATGTGGGCAATAACTGGGTTCGCTGCCTCGCCATGTCTCCTACCGATGGTCTGGAGCGCGGCACCGAGGCTGTCGACACCGGGTCACCGCTCATGGTTCCTGTGGGGCGTGCCACCCTGGGACGGCTGTTCAATATCCTGGGTGAGCCCCTGGACGATCTGGGTCCTGTTGAGGCTGAGGAGCGATGGCCGATCCACCGACCGGCGCCCTCCTTTCGTGAGCAGGAGACCTCCACCCAGATGCTGGAGACGGGGCTCAAGGTAATTGACCTGATCACCCCCTTCACCAAGGGGGGAAAGGTGGGAGCCTTCGGCGGTGCCGGGGTGGGTAAGACTGTTATTATCATGGAGCTTATTCGCGATATTGCCACCGAGCATGGCGGCTTCTCCGTCTTTGCCGGGGTAGGGGAGCGCTCTCGTGAGGGTAACGACCTTTGGCATGAAATGAGAGCCTCCGGCGTTATAGATAAAACGGTGCTCGTTTTCGGGCAGATGAACGAGCCACCCGGGGTGAGGGTGCGTATCGGCTTCACCGGGCTCACCATGGCGGAATATTTCCGCGATGTTGAGGGGCAGGACGTGCTGCTTTTCATCGATAATATCTATCGCTATACTCTGGCTGGCATGGAGGTTTCGGCGCTGCTGGGTCGGATGCCGTCGGCGGTGGGCTATCAGCCCACGCTGGCCACCGAGATGGGCTACTTGGAGGAGAGGATTACCTCCACCCAAAAGGGCTCAATTCCCGCCTTCCAGGCGATCTATGTCCCCGCCGATGACTACACTGACCCCGGTGTTGCCACGGTCTTCGGTCACCTTGATGCCGTGGTCGCCCTGGAGCGCTCCATCGCCGAGCAGGGGCTCTACCCTGCCGTCGACCCGCTAGCCTCCACCTCTCGAATCCTAGATCCACGGATTGTGGGCGAGGAGCATTACAACGTGGCGCGCGGGGTGCAGCGGGTGCTCCAGCGATACAAAGACCTGCAGGACATCATTGCCATATTAGGCATTGAGGAACTCTCTGAGGAGGACAAGCTTGCTGTAACGCGTGCCCGCAAGATCCAGAAATTTCTCTCCCAGCCGATGTTCGTTGCCGAGGCCTTTACCGGGATGACAGGTCGCTACGTTCCTGTTAAAGAGACGGTGCGCGGCTTCAAGGAAATCCTTGACGGAAACCACGATACTCTCCCAGAGCAGGCCTTCTTCATGGTGGGCACTATCGACGACGTGGTGGAAAAGGCGAAAGGGATGGAGTAATAGTTATGTTTTCTGGGGTGTAGGGGGTGAGGGCCTTTGGATAAACTAAAATTTGAAATAGTGACTGCGGAGCGCGTTGTCTACTCCGACGATGTAGACATCGTCATCGCTCCGGGCATCCAGGGGCAGATGGGCATCCTCCCCAGCCATGCCCCGATCTTAACCATGCTTCGGGCCGACGAGCTGGTGGTGCGGAAGGATGGCGAGGAGACGGTGATGTTTGTAAGCGGCGGCTTCCTCGAGGTGATGCAGAACCGGGTTACCGTACTTGCCGATGTCGCCGAGCGGGTTGATGAGATCGATATTGCACGTGCTGAGGAGGCGAAGAGCCGCGCCGAAGAGAGGCTAAAGGAGCACATCCCTGAAATGGACCTTGCCCGAGCCGAGGCAGCACTCAGGCGCTCTCTGATGCGGCTAAAAATAGCGGAGCGCAGAAGAAAGAAGAGGCCTGGCTCAGGGTGAGCCCAGGGACTTTAGATGGTAGGTCATGGTTTGCAGGGCGAGCGTGGGGTCTACCTCCTGGATTCGCACGTCCTTGGGCACCCGGGTAGCAGTGGGAGCATAGTTTAGGATCGCTTTGATGCCGCAACCCACCGAGCAGTCGATAACCTGTTGGACCTGTGATGGGGGTACGGCGACAATACAAATTTCGATGCCCTCTTTTTTCACCATGTCGGCAAGCTCGGCGAGATCTTGAATCATCACCCCGCTTACTTTTCTGCCAATTTGATGAGGGTCTATGTCAAAGGCAGCCACAATGGTGAATTCGCGTAGCGCAAGCATGCCATAGTCAAGGATCGCCTTCCCCAATCTTCCCACCCCGATTAGGGCCATGCGCCACTCCCGGTCAAGCCCCAGGATCTCTCGCAATTGATCCCGTAGCAGTCTTACGTTGTAGCCTTTACCCTGCTTGCCAAACTTGCCGAAGTAGCTCAGGTCCTTTCGAATTCGTGCCGGGGTCATCTGTAATCTCTCTCCCAACTCCTGCGAACTCGCCACCTCAACGTTCTCTGCCACGAGGAGTGTCAGGATGCGAAGGTATAACGGCAAACGAGAGATCACTACCTCTGGGATTTGATCTGTCATTTCTGTCCTCGCCTCGGTGTCAAGCCTTCTCCTGAAGCAAACCTGCGATCACCTCAATAACAATGCGCCCCCTATCCAAGTCCACCGATTTCACCACATCCTCAATGGCGGGGATAAGCAACTCCCCATGCCTTGAGGGCACCACATAAACATCGTTACTACCGGTGGGCAGGATGTGGGCGATTTGCCCCAGAAGCTCCCCCTCAGTGGTCCAGACCTCGAGGCCCAGGAGCTGAAACTGATAATACTCATCCTTTGGCAGGGGGCGAAGCTGGGACTGGGGCACCTCTAAGAATCGCTCGCGAAGCCCCTCGGCATCCTCAACGCTATCGATGGCGGCCAGCTTGAGGATTACCCTCCCCCGGTGCCATCTACTCCTTTCGATGGTCACCGCTCGTCCCTCGATGTAAACTTTCTCCTGTGGTGAGAACCGGTCGGGGAAGTCTGTCATCACCTCCACCTTTATCTCACCCCGCACTCCCCACGGGGCAACGACCCTGCCCACGGCGATGAACTGGGAATCCATAGTGCCATCGAACCAGGATTACATTACTACGAGCTCTACCCGGGTGCCTTCTTTAGCCGCGATTACCCGGAGCAGGGTGCGCATCGCCTGGACCACCCGACCCTGCTTGCCGATCACCCGTCCCATATCCTCCTGGTTAACCTGAAGCTTGAGTAGCACCCCTCCTTCGCTTTGCTCCTCGGTTAACACCACATCATCCGGATTGTTCACGATCGCCTTGACAATAAACTCGATAAGCTCTTTCATTTCTCTCCTTTACTAGTTTTTATGATCCCTTCTTGGGGAAGGGTCGTGTGCTAACCTTCGCTTTTCGTCGTGGGCTCCTCCTCTGTAGATTTCTCCTCGGCGGGCTCTTCCTCCGTGAGCTCCTCAGTAGGCTTCTCCTCTGCTAGCTCCGCTGCAGGCTCCTCTGCGGGTTCCTCCGTAGGCTCCTCTATTGGTTTCTCCTCCGCCAGCTCCGCAGTGGTCTCCTCTGCGGGTTCCTCCGCAGGTTTCTCCTCCGCTGGCTCCACAGCGGGCTTCTTCGCGGGCTTCTTCGCAGGCTCCTCTATAGGCTTCTCCTCTGCTAGCTCCGCTGCAGGCTCCTCTGCGGGTTCCTCCGTAGGCTTCTCCTCCACTGGCTCTACACGGGGCTTCTTCGCGGGCTTCTTCGCCGGCTCCTCTGCGAGCTTCTTAGCCAGCTTCTCTGTGTGTTTCTTCGTGGGCTTCTCTATGATGCCCAGCTTAGCTAGCAGGATGGCCACCCTTTCCGTGGGCCGGGCCCCCTGACGAAGCCACTTTAGTGCCTTCTCCTCATCAATCACGATGGTAGCGGGGTCGGTGAGGGGATTGTAGTGACCGATGATTTCAATAAAGGCACCATCGCGCGGGGCCCGAGCATCGGCGACCACCACCCGGTAACTGGGCCTCTTTTTCCTACCCACACGACTCAACCGAATCTTTACCATTGCTTACCTCTAATGTTGCTATTATGGGTGATAAAGCCTCACGTGTCAATGGGTTAGCTTGCCATGGGGTATTCTGGGGGATATAATTGGCTCATATGAAAGGGCGCAATCTTCACAGCTGGCAGGTAAGCGTTGCTGAGGCTAAGGGAATTCAGCGAGTTCTTGCCGATCAGGTGGTGAGAAGGAGCGAGCTCGAGACCCCTCACCTCATTGCTGGTGTGGACATCTCTCGCGAGGACAGTAGGGGGATGGCAAGGGGAGCGGTGGTGGTACTCCGTTTTCCCGAGCTTGTGCTGGTGGAGCACAGTGTTGCGACGCTGGGGATCAGCTTTCCCTATGTACCAGGGCTATTGTCCTTTCGAGAGACGCCGTTGATCCTGGCTGCCTGCAAAAGGCTTACCGTGACCCCTGACCTTTTCATCGCCGATGCTCAGGGCATTGCACACCC
>DAOWEF010000080.1 GCA_030638665.1 Dehalococcoidia bacterium | reverse complement strand
TCCCAGCACCACATCGTATCCCCCCTCCAGGAGCTCTAGCATCCGAGGGACATAAGTAGCAGGATAGGTGAAGTCGGCATCTATCATGAATACGAAATCACCACTGACCGCTTCGAAGGCCGTCCTCATCGCTCTGCCCTTCCCTCTGTTTGGTTCGGTGATTACCCGTGCCCCCTTTGCTTCAGCGATCTCCCTGGTCTTATCAGTGCTCCCATTATCAACGACGATGATCTCGGCCCGATAACCCCTCCCTTCTATCTCCTCTATAGGAACTTCATCGATGATTTTCCCGATCGTCTCCTCCTCATTCAGTGCAGGGAAGATTATGGAGACCTCTTTCATCGCACTTCCTCTCATGCTAAGGGTAACTATATTTTACATAATCGACAGATAAGCTAGCTATAGCCATGATACCACAAACCTTTCCCGTCAGCTAGATTAGTATAGGGGTAACCTAGCGGTCATCCCAGGACTGGCGGTCGCACTGTCGGATTTAGAGAGTGCAACCCCGAAAGAGTAATACCCCCAGCTTGCATCCAGCAACCTATTCTATCCTTTAAAATTGCAAACATTTTGCAAACATACTGGTTAGCACGGGTTAGCACGGGATATCACAAACAGATACGAAATCGGGGTTGGCCGTGGACGGGATGACACCAAATCATATCTGGGGGCATGGGGCGGGACGAACGGTCTCGAATTTCAAGACCGCCACCATAAGCCTCTCGGTCACCCCTCCCTCTTTTCGTACTACTCGATATGCTCTATTCGTCCTATGCGCTAGGCTCTTCTATTTGGAAGTCGGCTTCATAAATCATGGCTAAAAGTATCGGGCGTAGCGTAATGTTCGAAAAATTGGAATCCGGCTTTATAGACTGTGGCTGACGATCCATTCTAACGTAACTCAATGTTCGAAATTTTTCGTACTATTCACAGGTTCTCCCAGTCAAAGGCTCGCCTTATAAATCATAGCTAATGGTTCATTCTGACGTAGCATAATGTTCGAAATACGCCCGCTATTTCATGACCTCAAACCCGGTATATGGGCGGAGTGCCTCAGGCACTACTATGCTGCCATCGCCCTGCTGATAGTTCTCCAGGATGGTGATGAGCACGCGGGGCAAGGCCAGGCCTGAGCCATTCAGGGTGTGGACAAACTGGAGCTTGGCACCACTCTGGGGGCGAAAGCGAATATTGGCGCGTCGCGCTTGAAAATCGCCGCAGTTGGAGCAGGAGCTGACCTCCAGCCACTCGCCACAGCCGTGGGCCCACATCTCGATATCGTAGGATTTAGTGGCGGCAAAACCAAGGTCACCGGTGCAAAGCTGGAGCACCCGATAGGGGATGTCCAGCCGGCGACATATCTCCTCGGCATCTCCAACCATTTTCTCCAGCTCCTCGTCCGAACTATCGGGCGCGACAAATTTGTAAAGCTCCACTTTATCGAATTGATGCCCCCGCTTGATTCCCCTGGTATCCTTGCCCGCCGACATCTTCTCGCGGCGAAAGCAAGGGGTATAGGCCACGTAATAGAGGGGAAGGGTGCCCGGGGTAAGAATTTCATCGCGGTGAAGGTTGGTCAACGGCACCTCGGCAGTGGGCACAAACCAGAAATCGTCCTCCTCATCGTGGTAGAGGTTGTCGGCGAACTTGGGAAGATTCCCCGACCCCACCATGCATTCCCGCTTCACCATAAAGGGGGGATACATCTCAGTGTAGCCATGCTTCCCGATATGGAGATCGAGCATGAAGGAGATCAGGGCGCGCTGGAGGTGTGCCCCCTGCCCTTTGAGCACATAGAAACGGGTACCCGAGAGCTTCACCCCCCGCTCAAAGTCGATGATGTCCAGGGCTTCGCCCAGCTCCCAGTGGGGCCTGGGTGGAAAATCGTATTTTTGAGCTTCACCCCAGCTCCGCACCACGACATTATCGCTTTCATCCTTACCTATGTGAACGCTGGGGTGCGGGATGTTAGGGATGCGGAGGAGGAGGTCGTTAAGCTGCTCCTCGATTGCCCCCACCTGCTCGTCGAGGGCCTTGATTCGATCCCCCATCTGGCGCATCTCCTCGCTCAGTTCATTCACTTTGTCAGCGACGTCTTGAGGTAGTACCACCTCCTCAGCCTTCAACACACGCCCGCCCGGCACAGGAGGAACTTGAAGTTCTTCCATCGACTTCAGAAAAGCTCCGATCTCCTTGCTCCCCGCTTTTCGCTTCGCCCTCAGGCTTTCCACCTCAGTAAGCAGGCGGCGGCGGCGCTCGTCCAAAGCGAGGACATCATCGATAGGCTCGCTAAACTGGCGCTTCTGGAGCGCCTCACGAACCAGGTCAGGGTTTTCCCGGATGAATTTGATGTCAAGCATGGCGCCTCTTGAATCCCCTTATATTTGCAAATCTTTACGCTTGGACTTTAGTTACGAGAACGAAATAACCCCTCTTATCGACTGCTGGTTGGTCAGGATCATCACCAGCCGGTCGAGGCGCGGCCTACTATGCTACGACTCTGCCACTAACCTACTGTTTTACCCACGCTATTCCATCTGGGTCGATTATGGTATTCCCCTGTATTGTCACCTTAACTGCAAAAGGAAGGCCTTCTAGCCTTAGCGTTATTGTGTTGCCCTCAATTTCCCAAGTTCCATAAAGGCTAATTCCCGCCTCTTCTTGGTAGAATGTGCCATCCGGCTTGAGTTCCAAGAAGTCGCTTTGAATTTCCTGGTTGACATATGTACCACAAACGCTGCACACGGCTGTTTCACAGCACGCAGAACCGATCAAAAAGATTCCGCAGAGAACTAACAGGAATACCAAAACCGTAGCTGGCCGTTTTAACATCTGCACCTCCTTCAATTGTGTCATATCTGACCTCCCGCTAGTATTCATCACTCCTTGGGAATTATTTGGTCCTCAACTGCGGGAAGAGAATGACCTCTCTTATCGAATGCTGGTCGGTGAGCAGCATCACCAGCCGGTCGATGCCCAGGCCCAGGCCTCCCGTGGGCGGCATGCCATGCTCCAGTGCCACCAGAAAATCCTCATCCACCCTCTCCGCCTCCTCATCGCCCAAAAGGGCGCGTAGCCTATCCTGCTCCCGGAAGCGCTCCCGCTGCTCGATAGGGTCGTTGAGCTCGGTGAAGGCATTGGCGATCTCCATCCCCCCGGCAAAGGCCTCAAAGCGCTCCACCAGCCGCTCACTCTCGGGCTTCCGCTTCGCCAGGGGCGAGAGCTCAACAGGGTAGTCCATAACAAAGGTGGGCTGGATCAAGTTCGGCTCCACGAAGTTGGAGATGAGCTTGTCAACAAGTTTGGCCCAGCTCGGGCTCTCATCTACGTCCAGTCCTTGCTTTCGAATTGCGTTACGCAGTGAGTGATCATCAGCATGTTCCAGAAAATCGATATCACACCCTTCCTTGATGGCATTTTGCAGTGTGATGCGCCGCCAGGGGGGAGCGAAATCTATGGTATTTTCTCCAAAGCTGACCTTGGTCTTGCGCAAAACTCTCTTGGCGACATAGGAAACCATTTCCTCCACCATCGCCATCACATCGTTATAGTCGGCATAGGCCTCATAGCTCTCCATCATGGTGAATTCCGGGTTGTGCTTTGTGGAGATGCCCTCGTTTCTAAAGATGCGCCCGATCTCATAGACCCTATCTAATCCGCCGATAATAAGCCGCTTCAGGTAAAGCTCGGTGGCGATGCGCAGGTATAGGTCTTGGTCTAAGGCATGATGATGGGTGGTGAAGGGACGAGCCAAAGCACCACCCGCCGCGTGATGGAGCACCGGCGTCTCCACCTCGATAAAACCGCGCCCGTCGAGAAAGCGCCTCACGGCAGCAATGGCCCGGCTGCGCACCGCAAATATCCGACCGACCTCTTCATTGGAGATGAGGTCGAGATAGCGCTGCCGATAGCGCTTCTCGACATCGGTTAGCCCGTGCCACTTCTCAGGCAGGGGCTGAAGGGACTTGGAGAGCAGGGTGAAATCGGCCACTTTTAATGTTATCTCTCCACTATGCGTCCGGAAGACCTTACCGCTTACCCCGATGATGTCTCCAACGTCGCACTGCTTGAGGAGATCGTGCTTATCCGAGAGGAGGTCGCTGCGGAAGTAGGCCTGGATCTTTCCTGAGGAGTCGCGGAGGTCGATGAATGTGGCCTTCCCCATAGCGCGGCAGGCTACTATTCGCCCGGCAAGGCTCACCGGCGAGTCATCGCCCCGCTTGAAGAGGGCGATGGCTTCCTTGTTAGTGTGGCTGCGGTGATAACGGTGAGGATAGGGGTCAATGCCCTGGCCACGCATTTCCCGGAGCTTTTCGCGGCGCTGCTCCTTTATACCGTCGATGCGAGCCACTACTTTATCTCCAGGATCCTCAGCTTAAGCAGCCCCGCCGGTGCCTCTACCTCCACCTCATCGCCCACTCGCTTGCCCAGCAATGCTTTCCCCATCGGTGACTCGTTGGAGATCCTCCACTCGCCGGGGTTAGCCTCAGCGCTACCTAAAATAGTATAGTGTTCTTCACTGCCGTCCTGAAGTTGCACCCTCACCTCGTTCCCCACCTCAACGAACTCCATATTAACGTCCTCGTGATGGATGATTGTAGCATTCTTGATGATCCTCTCAATTTCGAGGATCCTCCCCTCAACGAAGCCCTGCTCGTTTTTCGCCTCCTCATACTCCGGTGAGGTCACGGAGCTGCGCAATTCCTTGGCCTGCTGGATCTTATCCGCCACCTCCTGGCGGCGCACCGTACTCAGATGCTCCAGCTCCTCCTCCAGCTTTGCCAGACCCTCCGGGGTGAGGAAAATTTCCTTCTCAGACATCCTAACCCTCCTTCCACCGCTACTAAAAAAGACTGAAGGTCAGCGACCCTCAGTCATATAATTTTATATTTTTACATATTATACAGGCTATCGACCTATTTGTAAAGCCC
>DAOWEF010000009.1 GCA_030638665.1 Dehalococcoidia bacterium | reverse complement strand
TGGCACGCTACAGCTTTATCGGCACTGAGCCCTACCTCGTGCTTCGGACAGGTGAGGAAAGGGTTGACCCCTTGCTTTCAATAGCAAGGGAGCTGGGTAAATACAGGCTGGTTTCCGTTCCCGGCCTGCCGCCCTTCCATGGTGGGGCAGTGGGCTATCTGGCTTATGAAACGGTGAGGCACTTCGAGGAGCTGCCCTCGCCAGATGGCGACCCCCTGGGACTGGCGGAGTCCCTTTTCATGTTTGCCGATAGCGTACTCGTCTTCGATCACCTCACCCACAAGATAAAGGTGGTGAGTCACGCTCACCTCGATGATGGCGACGTGGCGGAGGCATACCAGAGGGCAGTGACACGGATCGATTCTCTGGTGGAGAGACTAAACCAACCTCTCCGGCAAGAAAGGAACGCCCCCCAGATGCCCCCTAACCCCTCTTTTCACTCTCCCCCCTCCCCTGTCTCATCCAATCTCTCCAGGGCTGAATTCGAGGCTAAGGTCACTCAGGCGAAGGAATATATCGTGGCTGGTGAGATCATTCAGGTAGTGCTATCGCAGCGACTTAGCAAAGCCACCACTGCCGCTCCCTTTGACATCTATCGAGCGCTGCGGAGCATCAACCCCTCACCCTACATGTATCACCTCCACCTTGACGACTGTCATATCATCGGCGCCTCGCCAGAGCTTCTGGTGAGGGTTGAAGATGGGTTGGTGGCTACCCATCCCATCGCCGGAACGCGCCCCCGGGCAGCAGGCCCGACGGAGGACCTGGCTCTGGAGGAGGAGCTTAAGGGGGATGAGAAAGAGCGTGCTGAGCACATCATGCTCCTAGACCTGGGGCGCAACGACATCGGGCGGGTCGCGGAGCCAGGCACGGTTGAGGTTACTCAGCTCATGGATGTGGAGCGCTACTCGCATGTGATGCACCTGGTGTCGCATGTGCAGGGGAGGCTGAAGAGCAGCCTCACCCCGTTCGATGCCCTTAGGGCCTGTTTCCCCGCAGGCACCGTCTCCGGCGCCCCCAAGATCCGCGCCATGGAGATAATCGCCGAGCTTGAGCCGGATAAGCGGGGCCCCTATGCCGGAGCGGTGGGATACTTCAGCTTTTCGGGCAACCTAGATACGGCCATCACCATTCGCACCATTGTAATGACCAACGGCACCGCCTATGTGCAGGCAGGATGCGGTATCGTCGCCGACAGCGTCCCCGAGCGCGAGTATGAGGAGAGCATGAATAAGGCCCAGGCCCTCATCAAGGCCATCGAGCAGGCGGAGATTTCATAATGCTGCTGCTTATCGATAACTACGATAGCTTCACCTACAACCTCTTCCAGTACCTCTGTGAACTGGGAGAGGAGGTTCATGTGGTGCGCAATGATAAGATAACCATCACGGAGATCGAGAAGCTGGCGCCCCAGCGCATCGTGATCTCCCCCGGGCCGGGCACCCCGGATCGTGCGGGCATCTCCAATGAGGTCATTTGCCACTTCGGGCCTATGATTCCCATCCTGGGCGTTTGCCTGGGACACCAGTGCGTTGGCTATAGCTTCGGGGCTATAGTAGAACGGGCGGGTGAGATCATGCACGGCAAGTCCTCGCTGATTCATCACGATGGCCAAGGGGTGCTTGAGGGATTGGCCAATCCCTTCCCCGCAATTCGCTACCATTCCCTGGCGGTGATGAGTGAGGGCCTCCCCGACTCCCTGGAGGTGACCGCCTGGACGGGGAATGGTATTATTATGGGACTCAGGCACCGCTACTACCCGGTGGAGGGGGTGCAGTTTCACCCCGAATCCATCATGACCGAGGTGGGCAAGGACATACTGAGGAATTTTCTCTCTCTCCACTAGCATAAGTATAAATAAAAATCGCGTAGCTACAATGCAAAATGATGGCAATTCAAAGAAGTGGCCGGATTTCAGATTTAACGTACAAGAAATAGCTGGTGCGGTTGGAGATTACGGAACGCTAATCCCCATTGTCCTGGGAGTGGCTATCGTTTCAAACGTCAACCTGGGCTACATATTACTGTTTTTTAGCATATGGTATATCCTCACAGGTTTATATTACAAAATGCCTGTCCCCGTGGAACCGATGAAGGTCATCGGGGCTATTGTTATTGCAGAAGGCTTGAGCAGTGGCGAGATTGCGGCATCGGGAATAATCTTAGGGGTTCTCTTTTTAGCTTTGGGCTTCTTTAAAGGGATGAAATTCATCCGAGACAAAGTTCCCTCCAATGTTATTAGAGGTATACAGTTAGGTTTAGCACTGATTTTGATTGAAACTTCTTTCAATTTCATTAGCGGGGATTATCTCTTAGCCATTATCAGTATAGTTATTATTATTCTGTTTCTGATAGCCGGTAAATTTGGCAAGATTCCAGACGTATCGGCAATAGTGGTTTTAATAATGGGAGTAATTGTTGGCCTTTTAGCATTCGGGATTCCCCGAATAAGCATCATGCCATTACCAGACATAGTTATCCCTACAGCTCAGGATTTTCTAAAGGGCGGGTGGTCGCTAGCTATTCCCCAAGTACCGTTGACCATTACCAACGCAATACTAGCCACCACATTGCTAATGCAGGACCTTGTTCACAGAGATGTTGATCCAGACAAATTATCAAAGAGTATGGGGCTCATGAACCTAACGTCTGTTCCCTTCGGGGGCTTTCCCATGTGCCATGGCGCCGGCGGCCTCGCGGCACAGTACAGGTTTGGCGCAAGGACCGGAGGGTCGAATATTATTAGTGGCTTAATATTACTGCCAATAGCTCTGTTTTTTGCCAGCCCAGAATTTGTCGCTATTATTCCTTTTGGTGTTTTTGGAGCATTATTGGTGTTTGTTGCCATAGAACTGGGAAAACATGGTCTGAAAACAGATTCTTATGTACTCACGGGTATCATAGCAATACTAGCACTATTGACTAACATGGCAATTGCTTTTATTGTTGGGATGATATTTGCATATATATTAATAACAATGCGCAAACGTCCACGAAGTTCTAATACTACCAGGAGATTGCTAAGGCTGCTAGGAGGCCACAATGATTAAAGAAGCTATCGATACCTTAGTCTCGGGAAACTCCCTTGCCATGGAGCAGGCAGGGGAGGTGATGAAGGAGATAATGGACGGGGAGGCGACCCCGGCCCAGTTCGGCGCCTTCGTTACCGCGCTGCGGCTCAAGGGGGAGACGGTGCAAGAAATCGCCGGGATGGCACGGGTGATGCGCGAGAAGGCGACCCCGGTAGCTGTATCCGGGCCGCTGATCGATACCTGCGGCACCGGAGGCGATGCCTCGCAGACCTTCAATATCTCCACGACCGCTGCCTTCGTGGTTACCGGGGCCGGGGCCAAGGTGGCCAAGCACGGCAACCGGGGGATGAGCAGCGGCTGCGGCAGCGCCGATGTGCTCGATGCCCTGGGAGTCAAGATCGACCTGGGCGCTAAAGAGGTCGAGAGATGCCTTGAAGAGGTGGGTATCGGATTTATGTTTGCCCCCGTCTTTCATCCGGCGATGAAGTATGCCACCGTCCCCAGGCGTGAGATCGGCATCCGCACCGTCTTCAATATCCTGGGCCCCTTGACCAACCCCGCCGGCGCCCGGGCCCAGCTATTAGGGGTAGCCGATGGGTCACTGACGATGAAAATGGCTGAGGTGCTCAGCCTCCTCGGCTGCCGTCACGCCCTGGTGGTTCACGGCGAGGATGGCCTGGACGAGATCACCCTCGGCGGGCAAACCACGGTCTGCGAGCTAATAGGAGACGAGATTACCAGATATTCCATAGACCCTGAGGACTTCGGCTTCTCCAGGGTTAGCATAACAAGCCTCAGCGGCGGGCCGCCTCAAGAGAGCGCCGTGATAATACGCCGCGTGCTGGGTGGCGAAAAAGGGCCACAACGCGATATCGTGCTGATAAACGCCGCAGCCGCGCTGGTCGCCGGCGACCTAGCGGAAAACCTTGAACAGGGCGTCCGCATCGCCGCGGAGGCGATCGACAGCGGCAAGGCGCTGGAGAAGCTTGAGGGGCTGATTACACTCAGCCAGCAAATATAAAATCTCGTCGGAGCCCACACAATTGCCATTTTCGCGGCCCTAACTATAAAGAATTACGATGGCCTTATAAACGTCTCCTACAAAGGTCGAAAAAATGATATTGGAAGAGATCGTTAAGGCAAAGGCAGAGGAGCTAGAGAGACGAAGGCAAAATATGCCCCTGTCTGAGCTGGAGAAACTCGGCTCGAAAAGTTCGAAAAAGGATTTCGCCGCGGCGCTAAAGGGGGATGATGTCCGGCTTATCGCCGAGGTGAAAAAGGCCTCGCCATCGCGGGGGGTGATCTGCCCCAACCTCGACCCGGTAAAGCTGGCCCAGACTTACGCCGAGAACGGGGCAACCGCCATATCGGTGCTCACCGAGGAGCGGTATTTCGGGGGCAGCCTGGAGCACCTTTCGGCCATCAGCGCGGAGCTTGAAAAAACCCCACTGCTGCGAAAGGACTTCATCTTCGATCCCTATCAGGTTTACGAATCTCGCGCCTATGGCGCCGCTGCCCTGCTCCTCATCGTCGCTATCCTGAGCAGTGACCAGCTAGCGGAGCTTCTCTCCCTGAGCCACGAGCTTGGC
>DAOWEF010000065.1 GCA_030638665.1 Dehalococcoidia bacterium | reverse complement strand
GGTGGTCGCCTGCGACCCCTCCAGCCCCTTCTCCGGCGGCGCGGTGCTCGGTGACCGCATCAGGATGCAGCAGCATTATCTGGATAGGGAGGTTTTCATCCGTAGCATGGCTACCAGGGGGGGGAGGGGGGGGCTATCGCCCACCACTAAGGAGGTGCTCAAGCTCATGGACGCCTTCGGCAAGGACTTCATTATGGTGGAAACGGTGGGCGTGGGGCAGACGGAGCTTGACATCATGGATGCGGCGGACACCGTGGTGGTGGTGCTAGTACCGGAGGCGGGGGATGCCATCCAGGCGATGAAGGCCGGGATCCTTGAGATCGCCGACATATTCGTGATCAACAAGGCGGATCGGGAAGGGGCGGATGCCGTGGCAGAGGACCTGAGGCAGATGCTGCGCCTCAACCCGAAGCATGAGTGGTGGGAGGTCCCGGTGCTCACCACCGAGGCGGTTAATAATGTAGGAATCGATAAGCTTTATCAGGGGATCAGGAACCACCGCATGGCGCTCGAAGAAGCGGGACAGCTCGACATTCGCCGCAAGGCGCAGCGGAGGGCGGAGTTCCTTCAGGTCGTGGAACGGAGCATCCGGGAGCGGATTCTGGCGTTGATAAGGAGAAATGAGCAGCTCACGGCATCCCTGGAACGGGTGGAGCAAGGTGAGATCGATCCTTATTCCGCAACCGATGAGCTCCTCGCCAGCAAGGCCCTGCTTCAAACCTGGCGTACCACACTAGAGGAGGAAGGATAGATTGAAAGACGGTAAAACTATAGAGGAGCTGGAGCGCATCTTTCATCCCAGAGGTGTGGTAGTGGTAGGGGCTTCCAACAGTGATGGGAATCTAGGGCGCTTTTTCCTCGAGGGCTTTATCCAATTGGGATTTGAAAACCTCTATGTAGTTCACCCCACTGAACAGGAGGTTCAAAGAGTAAAGGCCTATACCACGGTGCGGGAGATCTCGGGGGAGGTGGATCTGGCGGTGGTATTTTCCCCACGGGAAACGGTGCCCCAGATAGTAAGGGAATGCACCCTGAAGGGCATTAAGGGGGTGGTGATCTGTACCTCGGGATTTGGGGAGAAGGACAGCGAGGGCAGAAGGCTGGAGCAGGAGGTTGTTGAGATTGCGCGGCGGAATGGCACCAGGCTCATCGGGCCAAACTGCGTTGGGATATACTGCCCCTCAGCGCGGTTGGCAAATTTCGGCTTCCTACCTAAAGAAGGTGGCCCTGTGGGCATGTTCTCCCACAGTGGCTCCCTTTCGGTAATGTTCACCATTGCGGCGGCGGCTCAGGGAATCAGGTTTAGCAAGGTGGTGAGCTGTGGCAATGAGTGTGACCTCGATGCCGCGGACTTTTTAGCATACCTGGGGCAGGATCCCGAGACGAGCATCATCTTTGCCTATTTGGAGGGGGTGAAGCAGGGTAGGAGGTTCTGTCAGCTTGCCCGGGAAATCTCTAAGGAAAAGCCCATAATCGTTTGGAAGGGGGGCGCTACTGAGGTGGGGGCGAGGGCCGCCGCCTCCCATACCGGAGCCCTATCCGGTTCAGCTGCGGTGTGGGAGGCTGTCTTCAAGCAGACGGGCATGATAAAGGTGGATGGCGCGGAGGAGATGCTGGACTATCTCCAGGCTTTCTACTTTCTTCCGCTGCCCAGGGGCAACAGGGTTGCCATCGCCTCTGGAATGGGGGGGCTGGGGGTGGCAACCGCCGATGCCTGCATAGAATCCGGGCTGGAGCTTGCCCAGCTTTCGGCACATACCCGCAAGAGGCTGGAGGATATCGTCCCTACTGTGGGCACCTGCACCGATAACCCCGTCGACCTGGGGATGGCGTCAATTTTTAACCCGCAATTGTACATCGATACCATAGAAGCGCTGGGGAAGGATGAAGGGGTGGATATGTTGCTCATCACCAGTGGCAGCTGGAAATCCGATTATATGGAAAGAGTGCTGGCGGTGGTGGGGGAGGTGGAGAAGCCAATAGTCTTTGTCACTACACCGGCCCTGAAGACGGTAATGGAGGAGCCTTTACCCACCAAGGGGATCGCCTTCTACCCTGACGGCCGTAGGGCAGTCATGGCCCTCAGCAACATGGTGGCTTACCAGCGATTCCGCTCTGGCGATTGAGGAGATGATACGGTGCGTATTCTCGCGGTGGTGCAGGGCAATTTCGGCACGCGGAAGGTCGCAAACATACGAAGCTGTGGCCCGGCGGAATGGATGGTGGAAGTTTTTGATGCACCGCGCGCTCTGCCTCAGATCGTCGATGACCCGGAAGAGTTCCTCCCAGACGAGCTGCCCCAGGCAGACCTATTACTTTACCTGGGGGAATCGCCCAGCGTGGCCCAGCTGGTTCCCGCTATTGCCAAGCTCTGTGGGGCGCGGGCGGTCATTGCCCCCATCGACAATACGGCATGGCTACCCCAGGGAATGGCAAATCAGCTCCAGCGTGAACTCGACGCGCTGGGCATTGCTAGCGTCTTCCCCAAGCCCTTCTGCACCCTGACCCCGGATAGTTACGGCTATCGCCGCAGTGCCAAGAATTATGATAACGAGCTTATTGCCTCTTTCGCCCACCACTTTGGGAGGCCGGAGCTCAAGATCACGGTCAACCCGGAGACCAAGAAGATCGAGGCGGTCGATGTGATCCGGGACGCCACCTGTGGCAGCGCCAGACATGTCGCCCAGGGGCTGGTGGGTGTCTCTGCGGATGAGGCTGAATTCGAGGCGGGGATGCTCCACCATCACTATCCCTGCCTGGCTGCCATGGTTCAAGAGCAGATTGATGATCGCCTCGTCGATACCCTGATGCACGTCGCCGGCTTCATCATCAGGGATGAGGTGGGAGAGCAGGTGAAACCCTTCAAGAAGCCGGTGCCCTATATGACCGTGGAGGGATATGTATCAGGGAAGGAAGACAGCCCTGGCTCATAAGGTGCTCCTGGTTAACCCCAACCAGATGAAGCCGCCGGTAGCGCCCCTCGCTCTGGATTATCTCGCCTCGGCCCTCTGCGAGAGCGGCTTTGAGGTTGACCTACTCGACCTCTGTTTTTACGAGGATTTCGCCCAAGAAATTGATCGATATTTTGCTTCAAACAGCGTTTTCGCCATCGCCATCACCCTGCGCAACACCGATGATACCTGTTTTGCCACCCAGGATTTCTTCGTCCCCAGGCTCAAGGAGATGATCGATTGCCTTCGGGCGCATAACTCCGCCCCCTTGATCCTTGGTGGGTCGGGGTTCTCCATCATGCCTGAGGCCATTCTCCAGTACTGCGGCCTCGACCTGGGAATCTGGGGGGAGGGGGAATACTCGCTCCCTTTACTATTGAGGAAGATTGTGGCTGGGGAGGATTACCACGGTGTCCCCGGGCTTGTGTATCGCGATGCGAAAGGCTTCCATCGCAATGCTCCAAAATACCTCGATCTCAAGAATATGCCCACCCCGGAACGAAATACGGTGGACAACCGCCGTTATTTCTTGGAAGGGGGCATGGGCAGTGTCGAGGCGAAGCGGGGTTGCCCCAAACGATGCATCTACTGCGCTGATCCCCTGGCAAAGGGGAGGAGATTGCGCCGGCGGTCCCCGAGAGGCGTGGTCGATGAGATCGAGGCGCTGCTCCGGATGGGGATCGACTATTTCCACTTTTGCGATAGCGAGTTCAATTTTCCACCCGGTCATGCCCAGGAGATATGCCTTGAAATCGTTAGCAGAGGGTTGGGCTCCAAAGTGAGATGGTATGCCTACTGTAGCCCTGCTCCCTTTAGTGAGGAGCTGGCCACCCTGTTCCCCAAAGCGGGGTGCGTAGGCATCAACTTTGGCGTCGATAGCGCAAATGACCAGATGCTGCGCACATTAGACCGGGACTTCACTGTCGAGGACGTGGAGCGCACCGCTCAGCTCTGCCACCGCCAGGGCATTGTTTTTCTGTACGACCTGCTCCTCGGCGGGCCCGGGGAGACCGGTGATTCGCTCCGGGAGACCATCGAGACAATGAAACGGCTCTCCCCCTCCAGGGTGGGGGCCAGCCTGGGGGTGCGCCTCTTCTCTGAAACGAGGCTGGCGGCGATGGTGCGAAAGCAGGGGCCTATGGAGCAAAACCCCAATCTTCGGGGCGCGAGGGACGAAAAATTCTTTACCCCCGCCTTCTATCTATCCTCGGCCCTGGGGGAAGATGCCCCGGAGTATCTGGCCAGTCTTATCGCCGGCGATGAACGCTTCTTTTTCATGTCGGGGGAGGTCGCCGGCCAGAACTATAACTATAACGATAATACACTCCTCACTAATGCCATCAAGGACGGCTATCGGGGGGCCTTCTGGGACATCCTGAGGAGGCTTAGTAGGTGAAAAGCCTTCCTTTGATCTCGTTCAGATAGATAGTTGATACTTGGCATCGTGGATTTCGCTTCACTTATCATTTATCATTGCGAGACGCTTTAGCATAAATCAACTGCGAGGACGGGTGGTGTAGAACACATCCGTCTACACTATAGGTTCTACCAAGCAGGAGCTATAAAGGGGAGTACATAGGGGGCTCCCCTCTGGCGGGGGTCTCCCCGACTTGTCGGGGCAGAAACACATCTTAGGGCAGGTGGGTGGAAAAAGGTGAGATTGATTCACTTCACTCGAGATGATAACCACAATAGGCGAACGGCGACATGTCACTAATGTACTGGACGAGTACATCTTTTTGACAACCTACTAAGCCTCAGTTAGAATAGGTAAGGAGAAGGAGTTGCCCGATAAATACGATGTGGTCATAGTAGGCGGCGGGCCAGCGGGTATATTCGCCGCCCTGGAACTGTGTCAAGCCTCTGACCTGAGCATCCTGCTCCTGGAGAAGGGCAAGGACATCGACTCCCGTACCTGCCCCTTCATGGAAAAAGGGATTAGTTGCCCCCCATGCTCCCCATGCGACCTAGTTAGCGGACTGGGGGGCGCTGGCGCCTTCAGCGATGGCAAGCTCACCCTCTCCGCTGAGGTTGGGGGGAGGCTAAGGGATTACCTCGGACCGGAGAGGACTGAGGAGCTGGTGCAGTATGTTGATAGCATCTATCTTAAGTTTGGCGGCTCGGACAGGATCTATGGTAGCGGGGAAGAGGTAGAGGAGCTAGGCCGCAGAGCTACCTTGGCTGATCTGCGCCTTATCCCGATGACGGTTCGCCATCTGGGGACGGAGCACTCTCGCTCTGTGCTCCGGGGAATGCGCGACTTCCTCTCCAGCAGGGTCGAAGTGAAATTGGACACGGTGGCGAGCACGGTCCTCACTGAGAATGGAACAGTCAAGGGGATCGAGACCAAGGACGGACAGAGGTTCGAGTGCCGCTATCTGATCATCGCCCCGGGTAGGGAGGGGGCGGATTGGCTCGTCCGCGAGGCCGAGCGCCTGAGGCTCACCCTTCAGATTAACCCCATCGATGTGGGTGTCAGGGTGGAGGTGCCCGAACCGGTCCTCAGGGAGTTAACCGACGCCCTATATGAGTGCAAGCTGGAGTATTATTCCAAAGCCTTCGACGACCGGGTCAGAACCTTCTGCATGTGCCCGGCAGGGGAGGTAACCATGGAGTCCACGGGGGGCAGCGACCCGGTGACCACGGTGAATGGGCATAGCTACGCGGAATGCAAGACGAGCAACACCAATTTTGCCCTCCTGGTGAGCACCACCTTCACCGAGCCCTTCCGCGATCCCATCGCCTATGGTCGATACCTCGCTCGCCTGGCCAACATCCTGAGCGGCGGCGTGATCGTGCAGCGCCTCGGCGACCTGATGGAGGGGCGGCGCTCCACCAGGGAGCGCATCGAAAGGGGCAATGTTCAGCCCACCCTGAAGAGCGCGACCCCCGGCGACCTGAGCTTCGCCCTCCCCTATCGCCACCTTAAAAGCATTATCGAGATGCTGGGTGCCATGGACAGGCTGGCTCCGGGCGTGGCCTCGCGCCATACCCTACTTTATGGAATTGAGGTAAAATTCTATTCCTCGCGCCTCGCCCTCAGCGATGGCCTAGAGAGCGAAATAGTTAATATGTTTGCCGCAGGGGATGGAGCCGGGGTTACCCGAGGTCTGGTACAGGCATCGGCCTCGGGCGTGGTGGCGGCCCGGGAGATAATGAAGCGAGCGGGGGTCGCAACCCATTCCTAACGCCAGGGAAAGAGCCTGCTTCATCGGCGTAGACCTCACCTCAGCGGAGAAAAAGCCCACTGATTACGTGGCGCTTGATAGGGAGTTGCATCTCACCCTGTTCGATTTCCTCTTCAGCGATTGCCAGATCATCGAGGCTATAGAACGCTATCAACCGTCGATTGTTGCCATCGATGCCCCACTTAGCCTGCCCAACGGGCTCTGCTGCCTCGAGGAGAGCTGTCCCTGCCAATCGCTTTCATCCGCAAAGGGAAGGGTGTGCGAAAGGGACTCTCCCGCTGCCGCATCCCCTGCTACTACACCACAAAGAGATCGATTATAAAAGATATGGTCTATCGGGCGATCGCGCTTAAGGATGAAATAACCGCCAGGGGCTACCAGGTTATCGAGGTCTATCCCTATGCCGCAAAGGTGAGGCTTTTGGGCAGGCATATCCCCAAAAAGATAACGCCTGAGGGCATCGCAAAGGTCATGGTTAAACCTCTCTAGGTAGGGGATGGGGTGAGGAAAGAGAGCGGCCAGTCGCTCTTTAAGGAAGGCGATGCCCTCCTTGCCGCCTATACCGCTTATCTATATACCAGAGATGAGATAGAGCTCATTGGCGACCCTGAGGAGGGCGCGATCTTTATTGCTGCTGTCCTTCAGTGCAAGCTCCATGGATGAGATTTTATACAGATAACATCACTAAAATCAACACAGGGGGTTAAAAACTATTGACAAATATTAAATATTATGATAGTATGACTGTTTGTTTGATGAGTACCTCGATTGTTCACTTAACCCCCAAACATCTTTCAGCTTCCGTTTATCTATTGTGGTTGTGGTAACTATTGTCTCATTTTCAGGAGGTTTAGTGTGAGTTCTACCTTTTCTGTGTTCCCGAGCGCGGTGCCCCGGAAATCCTATGCCAAGATCTCCGATGTTATGGAGGTGCCCAACTTAGTCCAGATTCAGCTGAATTCCTACCGCCAGTTTTGCGACCAGCAGCCTAATAAGGACAAACCTGAGGAGAAGGGCGGGCTGAGGTCACTTTTCGATGAAATCTCACCTATCCAGGATTTCACCGGGTCTCGGTTCGAGCTGCTTTTCCTCAGCTACGGGTTTGGCGAGCGGAGCAAGGCTGAGATGCCCCTCTTTGAAGATGATGATTCTTTTTGGCGCTACATGCGAGATGCCGCCCCCGCGAAACGCTCGGAGGCAGAGTGCCGCGAGCGTGATATAACCTACGCCGCCCCACTCTATGTCAGGGTGCAACTGGTGATTAAGGAGACCGGGGAGATCAAGGAGCAGGATATCTTCATGGGCGATTTCCCCTTGATGACGCCAAAGGGAACCTATGTCATTAACGGGGCAGAAAGGGTGGTGGTAAGCCAGCTCATCCGCTCGCCCGGGGTTTACTTCACACTGGAGCAGGACATGGCCACCGGGCGCCAGCTTTGCAATGCCAAGCTTATTCCGGAGCGCGGTGCCTGGCTTGAGTTCGAGACCAGCAGCAAGGAAGTGATCTCAGTAAAGGTCGATGGAAAACGAAAGATCCCCGTTACCACCATGCTACGTGCCATCGGCTATGGGAGCGATGAGGAGCTTTTAGCGCTCTTTAAGGAGGTGGATGCCGACCATCGCTTCATCCAGGCAACCATGGAACGCGACCCCCTGGTGACGAACACCAAAGGTGCGCTTATTGAGTTTTATCGGCGCCTCAGGCCGGGCGACCCCCCATCTCTGGATAACGCCCAGAATCTGATCGATAACCTACTCTTTAATTCCCGCCGATACAACCTGGGTAAGGTTGGTCGCTACAAGCTGAACAAGAGGCTCGGGCTTGACCTGTCCCTGAAAGAGCAGGTGCTCACCAGGGAGGACCTGGTGGAGATTGTGCGGCGCGTCATCATGGTGAGCAGTGGTGCCGATTATCCCGATGACATCGACCATCTGGGAAATCGGCGGGTGAGGATCGTGGGGGAGTTGATCCGGAATCAGTTCCGCATCGGGCTACTTCGCATGGAGCGGGTGATCAGGGAGCGGATGAGCATAATCGACCCCGAATCGGTGACCCCTAGCGCGCTGATGAATGTGCGCCCGGTGGTTGCGGCGATGCGGGAGTTCTTCGGCGCCTCCCAACTCTCCCAGTTTATGGATCAAACCAACCCCCTGGCCGAGCTCACCCATAAGCGGAGGGTATCCGCCCTGGGGCCTGGAGGGCTTTCGCGGGAGCGCGCTGGCTTTGAGGTGAGGGACGTTCATCATTCCCATTATGGCAGGATCTGCCCCATCGAGACCCCTGAGGGGCCTAATATCGGCCTTATTGGGTCGCTGGCCACCTATAGCATCATCAATGAATATGGGCTCATCGAGACCCCATACCGTAGGGTGATCAGGGAGCTCAAGAACAATTCTCCAGACCTGGTGGGGCGGACGGTGGCGGAGGCGGTTCTCGATGATAAGGGGCATTCCCTGGTGAAGCCCGGCACCATGGTCACTGAGAAGATTGCGCCGCGGCTGGCTCAGCTGTCGGCGCGGAAGATCAGGGTGGTGCCCTTTGTCTCCAGTGATATCATCTATTTCTCAGCGGATGAGGAGGAGAAATACCCCATCGCCCAGGCAAATGAACCCCTGGATGAGCGGAATCAGTTTACCAATGAGAAGTTGGAGGTGAGGCTAGGGGGCAGGTTCTTCGAGCAGGTGCCGGAGAAGGTGGAATTCATGGATGTCTCGCCGAAGCAGATCGTGAGCGTTTCCACCGGCCTGATCCCCTTCCTGGAGCACAATGATGCGAACCGTGCTCTTATGGGTTCGAACATGCAGCGTCAATCCGTGCCTTTGATCTGCCCTGAGACCCCGCTCATTGGCACCGGCATGGAGGCGCAGGCCGCCTATGATAGCGGACAGATGGTCATTGCCGAGCGCGATGGTGAGGTGACCTCGGTCACCGCAAGGGAGATTGTAGTTCGGGGTAAGAAGGGGGAGGAGCATAACTATCCCTTGATAAAATTCGCCCGCTCAAATCAGGGGACCTGCATCAACCAGCGTCCCCTGGTCGCCAAAGGGGAGAGGGTAAGCAAGGGCCAGGTACTGGCCGATAGCGCCTCTACCGATCACGGGGAGCTCGCCCTGGGGCGGAATGTGCTTTGTGCCTTCATGAGCTGGGAGGGTTATAACTTCGAGGATGCGATGGTCATCAGCGAGAGCCTGGTTCGGGAGGAGCGATACACCTCAATTCACATCGAGAAGCATGAGATCGAGTCCCGGGACACAAAATTGGGGGCGGAGGAGATTACCAGGGATATACCCAATGTTGGTGAGGAGAGTCTTAGGAACCTCGATGATGATGGTATTGTGCGGGTCGGCGCCGAGGTGAGGCCCGGGGACATCCTGGTGGGGAAGATCACACCTAAAGGGGAAACAGAGCTCAGCGCGGAGGAGAAGCTGCTGCGCGCTATCTTTGGGGATAAAGCCAGGGATGTAAAGGACTCCTCGCTAAGGGTGCCTCACGGGGAATGGGGTAAGGTTATCGATGTCAAGGTGTTCTCTCGCGAGTCTCTCAAGGAGCTTCCGCCGGGGGTTAATCAACTGGTGCGGGTGTGGGTGGCGCAATGGAGGAAGGTCTCTGTGGGGGACAAGATGTCGGGGCGACACGGCAATAAAGGGGTGATCGCTCGCATATTACCCCCTGAGGACATGCCCTTCCTGCCGGATGGCCGTCCGGTGGATTTAATTCTCAATCCTATCGGTGTCCCCTCTAGGATGAACCTGGGACAGGTGCTGGAGGCCCATCTGGGATGGGCGACACATGTCCTGGGGTTTAAGGTGCTCTCCCCGGTATTTGATGGTGCTGATAACGAGGCCATTGAGGATGGCCTGGCTCAGGCATGGATTGCCCAGCGCGCTGGGGCACTTAACCCCGATCCAGAGGAGGAAAATCCTTTCGACCTGGAGCAGGCCAAGGCGTGGGTTAAGGAGCGGGGCTATGATGGGGCGCGAGTCTTCAGCGATGAGTATCGTGGGGAGGCGAAACGGGTCTGCCTGAGGTTGTGGCTGGATGATATTGGGGTCAGCGGTGAGGGGCTCAGTGATGAGGAGGTAATGGCGACGGCGAAGCGGGTTTCCTTGGAGAAGGGGCTTTCCCTGCCCACCTGGGGGAAAATTATCCTTTGCGATGGACGCACTGGAGAGCCCTTTGACCAGCCGGTGACCGTCGGCCATATTTACATGATGAAGCTAAGCCACCTTGTTGAGGACAAGGCCCATGCCCGCTCTACAGGGTCCTACTCCCTGATCACCCAGCAGCCCCTAGGCGGGAAGGCCCAGTTCGGCGGGCAACGCTTCGGTGAGATGGAGGTTTGGGCTCTGGAGGCCTATGGTGCCGCTCATGTGCTTCAGGAACTCCTGACCGTTAAGTCAGATGATGTGACTGGCCGGGCGAAGACCTACGAGTTCATCATAAAGGGAGATGCTATCTGGGAGACAGGGGTGCCCGAATCCTTTAAGGTGCTGGTCAAGGAACTCCAGAGCTTAGGGCTTGCGGTGGAGGTCTTAAATGAGGAGGAGGAGAGTGTAGCCCTCATCGAGGATTTGGGGGGAGAAATTCCCGGGTGGCAGGTACCAAGACTTGAAGGGAGCTAGCAGTGCTTGAGGTTAATGATTTTAGCGCGGTACGGATCTCTCTGGCCTCGCCGGAGCAGATCAAGAGTTGGTCCTGGGGTGAGGTAACTAAGCCCGAGACCGTCAACTATCGCACCCTGAAGCCGGAGCGGGACGGGCTTTTCTGTGAGCGTATCTTTGGGCCGACAAAGGATTTTCAGTGTTATTGTGGCAAGTATAATAAGGTGCGATACCGGGGCATTGTCTGCGATAAATGTGGCGTGGAGGTGGCCCGCGCCAGGGTGCGCCGGGAGCGGATGGGGCACATTGAGCTGGCGGCTCCGGTGAGCCACATCTGGTTTGTAAAGGGGACGCCGAGCAACATAGGACTCCTGTTGGACATTTCCCCGCGAAACTTGGAGCGGGTGCTTTACTTTGCGCAGTATATCGTTACCCATGTTGATGAGCAAGCGAGAGAAGAGGCGATAGGGCGAACGCGGGAGGAGATTGCTAAGTTTGGGTCTCAAGGGGTGGCCAGGGGTAAAAAGCAAATAGAGGAGGAAGGGCAGCAACCATGGGAAGAGCTTAACGCCCGGCTAGATGAGCTGGAGGAGCTTCAGCCGGTGATGCTGCTTGCCGAGGCCAGGCATCGCGAGCTCAAGGATAGGTATCCCGATGTGTTCCGGGCAGGCATGGGGGCTGAGGCGATCCTGGACATTCTCACCAACCTCAATTTAGCGGAGCTTCGCGAAACCCTCTACAGGGAGATCCGCTCCAGCACTGGGCAGCGAAGGAAGAAGGCGACCAAGAGGATCAAGGTGGTTGAGGCGCTGCGGAGGAGCGGGAATAAGCCGGAGTGGATGGTAGTGACCGTGCTCCCGGTACTCCCCCCGGATCTTCGTCCCATGGTTCAGCTAGATGGGGGGAGATTTGCCACCTCAGACCTCAACGACCTTTATCGGCGGGTGATCAATCGCAACAACAGGCTGCGGCGGCTCCTCGATCTGGGTGCCCCTGAAATCATCATACGTAACGAAAAGCGGATGCTCCAGGAGGCCGTGGACTCCCTCATCGACAACGGCCGACGGGGTCGGGCCATCACCAGTTCCGGCAATCATAAATTGAAGTCGCTATCGGATATGCTTCGGGGGAAGCAGGGGCGATTCCGCCAGAACCTGCTGGGCAAGAGGGTGGACTATAGCGGGCGCTCGGTGATTGTGGTTGGCCCGGAACTGAAGCTCCACCAGTGTGGCTTGCCCCGGAGGATGGCCCTGGAGCTCTTCAAACCCTTTGTGATGCATCACCTGATCCTCTGGGGCTATGCCCATAACATCAAAAGCGCCAAGCGGCTGGTGGAACGGGAGCGGGAGGAGGCCTGGGATGCGTTGAATGTGGTGATCAAGGAAAGGCCAGTCCTCTTAAATCGTGCCCCCACCCTGCATCGTCTGGGCATTCAGGCCTTTGAGCCGGTCTTGATCAATGGCAGCGCCATTCAGATTCACCCATTGGTCTGTTCTGCCTTTAATGCTGACTTCGATGGTGATCAGATGGCGGTTCATGTGCCCCTTTCCAAGGCTGCGGTTCTGGAGGCCAGAGAGGTAATGCTGGCAAGCCATAACATGCTCCTGCCTAGCTCCGGTGAGCCGGTGGTCGCGCCAACCCTGGATATAGTTTTGGGATGCTTCTATCTTACCATGCTCAAGCCCGGGGCTAAGGGGGAGGGAATGATCTTCGGTAGCTTTGAGGAGGCGAAGTTGGCCTATGAACTGGGGTTCGCCGAGCTGGGTGCGGAGGTCGAGGTCGTGGATGAGGGCGGGGAGCGCCGAAAAACCACAATTGGTCGTATCCTCTTTAATGAGGTGCTACCCAAGGAGCTTGGCTTCCTCGATAAGGCGATGGATAAGCAGTCCCTCAAGCAGCTGGTTGCCGATAGCTATAAACTCTTGGGGGATGAAGGGGCTGCTGAGGTGGCCGACAATATTAAAAGCCTGGGGTTTCGCTATGCCACCAAGTCGGGAGGCACCATCGCCATGAATGATATCAAATCCCCTGAGTGTAAGAAGGAGCTCCTAGAGGAGTCGGAGAGAAGGGTGGCCGAGGTGGACAAGCAGTTCCAGCGGGGGCTGATCACCGAGGAGGAGCGCTATACCAGCACCGTGGAGCTCTGGTCGGAGGCCACGGATAAGATGTCCGATGCCATCGCTGAGTCGCTGGATCGCTACGGGTCTATATTTCTTATGGCAACCTCCGGTGCCAAGGGGAATATCGCACAGATCAGGCAGATGGCCGGCATGCGAGGCTTGATGACCGACCCGTCGGGCAGGATTATCGATTTTCCCATCCGCTCAAGCTTACGTGAGGGCTTATCGGCGCTGGAGTACTTCATCTCCACCCACGGCGCCAGGAAGGGGCTGGCGGATACTGCGCTGCGGACTGCGGACAGTGGCTATCTCACCAGGCGGCTCGTCGATGTTGCCCAGGATTTGATCGTCCTTGAGGAGGACTGTGGCACCACCGCTGGTATCTGGATTTATGAGGCAGCGGAGAAGCGCATCTTGGCACCCTTTGCGGAGCGTATCTTGGGGCGAACTGCCGCTGTTAAAATAACTCACCCCCAAAGCGGGGAAACCATCGTGGAGCGAAACGAGGAGATCGATGAGGAGAAGACGAAGGAGGTAGTCCAAGCGGGGATCACGAAGGTCTACATCAGATCACCGCTGAGCTGTCAATCGAGGCATGGTGTCTGCCAGCGCTGCTATGGGAGAAGCCTGGCGCGCGGACAGCTGGTGAATCTGGGGGATGCGGTGGGCACGATCGCCGCCCAGAGCATTGGGGAGCCGGGAACCCAGCTAACCTTGCGTACCTTCCATACTGGAGGGGTCGCCGGATTGGACATCATCAGTGGTCTCCCCCGCGTGGAGGAGCTCTTTGAGGCTCGCTCCCCGAAGGTTCAGGCGATCATCCCCGAGATCGAAGGCCGGGTGGAGATTGTGGAGACCGAGGGGGAGCACGGGATCAGGGTGGAAAGCTCCGAGCTTTATCGCGATGAGTACCCGCTGCCTTCAGGATGGAAGGCTACGGTTAGTAATGACCAGTGGGTGAATGTGGGGGAGGTGCTCGCGGAGCGGGTGGGTAGCAAGCGTGCCCGGAAAGTAGAGGTCACTCCCCCCATCGCCAGGGTGGCCGGTAGGGTAAGCGTGGAGCAGGATCAGCTCGCCATCTCGTATGAAGAGAAGGAGGAGCGGGAGTATCCTCTCCCCGCTGCATCACGCATTATCGTGGAGCCAGGTACCTGGGTCCAGGCGGGGCAACAGCTTACCGAGGGGCTGGTTAATCCCCAGGACCTGCTGCGTATTATGGGCAAGGAGGCGGTGCAGCAATACCTGGTAGACGAGATTCAGCACGTTTATCGCACCCAAGGGGTGAATATCAATGACAAGCATATTGAAACCATTATTCGCCAGATGCTGCGCAAGGTTCGCATCGATGACACGGGGGACACCGAGCTACTTCCCGGGGAGCTGGTGGACCGCTTTATCTATGAGGACATCAATGCCAAGGTGCTGGCAGAGGGGGGAGAGCCAGCGACCGCCCAGCCTGCGCTTTTAGGGATTACCAAGGCCTCGCTGAATACCGATAGCTTTCTTTCGGCCGCCTCCTTCCAGGAGACCACCAGGGTGCTTACCGAGGCGGCAGTTTTCGGGAAGACGGATAAACTTAGGGGGTTGAAAGAGAACGTGATTATCGGGAAACTGATCCCGGCACGCTGTATTCTCTCCCCAGAAGCCGAGGCCCTGCTGCAGCCGCCGGAACCCTTATTCCTCCAAGAGGGAGCCTTCGATGAGGCGATCCTCGGTGAAGGAGCCCTCGGTGAGGCAGTCCTCGATGAGGGAGCCCTCGATGATGGGCTAGCGGTTGATCAAGGCAGCTAGGTAGCCCGCGCCGAAGCCATTATCTATGTTAACCACCGATACCCCGGCGGAGCAGCTATTTAGCATCGTAAGTAGTGCGGCCAACCCCCCGAAGCTCGCCCCATAGCCCACGCTGGTGGGCACCGCAATCACTGGCACCGCCACCAGCCCGCTCGCCACGCTGGGGAGCGCCCCCTCCATGCCAGCTACCACCACCACCACCTTTGCCTGGCGCAGTCGGGGTAGATGGTCAAGCAGCCGGTGAACCCCGGCAACGCCAACATCGTAGGAACGCTCCACCTGGTTACCCATCAGTTCCGCAGTAAGTGCTGCCTCTTCCGCGACGGTAATGTCGGCGGTGCCCCCGCTTAGTACCATGATTCCGCGGCGACGGGGAGCGTCTTTTGCCCGGTTTACGGTAATCGCCCGGGCAATAGGATGATACTCAGCATCGGGGGTATGCTGGCGCACCGCATTGAAGCACTCCTCGGCCACCTTGGTCACCAGCACCTTATCGGCATGGGAGGCGAGCCGCTCAACAATCGTCGCAACCTGCTCTGCTGTCTTCCCCGGCCCAAAAACCACCTCGGGGAATCCGCGACGCAACGCCCGATGATGGTCGAGCTTGGCGAAACCCAGATCCTCATAGGGAAGGTTGGCGAGCTGAGCCAGGGCATCATCTACACTCACCTCCCCAGACTTTACCCTCGCTAGTAATTGTGACAGGCGCTCGGTATCGATCTCTATCCCCTTGCTAGATGGTGATCGAATTATAACACTGAAAACCCTTTCCATAAAGTAGCAGGGCGAGAAAAATTGACCTGGGGAAATATGACCTGCTATAATATAATTGTGAAATTTGCCACAGAACGTAGGGAGGACTGTAGGTGACAGAAGAGAAGAAGGAAGCGAAGAAAAAGACGACTATAGACCCAGCGGTAATCGAGATCCTGGAAAAGGCAGAGGCTGAGGGAATCTCCACTGCCTTTGGCCGGGCGGAGACCACCAAGCCCTGCCCTATCGGGCATGAGGGAAATTGCTGTAAGATTTGCTTCATGGGACCCTGCCGGCTCACTGGCAAGACAACGGTGGGGGTTTGCGGGGCGACCATTGAGACCGTAGCGGCAAGGAACCTGGCGCGGGAGATCGCTGCCGGGGCCGCCGCTCACTCCGACCACGGCCGTGACATGGCGCATACCCTGATCGCCGCTGCCGAGGGGGAAGCACCCGATTACAAGATAAAGGATGAGAAGAAACTTGCGAATGTGGCGAGGCTTTTGGATGTAGCTACCGAGGGGCGCTCCAAGGAGGAGATCGCTGCCGATGTGGGCCGAACGGCGCTTGCCGAGTTCGGTCGCCAGGAGGGGGAGATCTTCTATGTCAAGCGCGCCCCGCAAAAGCGCCAAGAAATCTGGAAGAAGCTGGGCATTACCCCCAGGGGCATTGACCGTGAGGTCGTGGAGACCCTCCATCGTACCCACATGGGTAATGACCAGGACGCCGAGCATATTCTTGACCATGCCATGAGGACCGCCCTTGGCGATGGCTGGGGGGGCTCGATGCTCTCCACCGATATTAGCGACATCCTCTTCGGCACCCCGGGGCCGGTGGCTGCCAGGAGCAATTTTGGCGGCCTGAAGGAGGATGAGGTGAATGTGGTGGTGCACGGTCACGAGCCCACCCTCTCCGAGATGATCGTAGTGGCCGCCAGCGACCCGGAGCTCATCGAATATGCCAAGTCCAAGGGGGCCAAGGGGATAAACCTGATGGGCATCTGCTGCACCGCCAATGAGATCCTGATGCGACAGGGGATACCGGTGGTGGGCAATTTCCTTTCCCAGGAGCTGGTCATAGTTACCGGGGCGATAGAGGCTATGGTGGTTGATATCCAGTGTATTATGCAGGGGCTGCAGGAGGTCGCCGAGCACTACCACACCAAGCTCATCACCACCTCGCCAAAGGCCCATATAACCGGGGCGGTGCGCATGGAGTTCAATGAGCATAGCGCTCTGGATATCGCGAAGCAGATCATTAGAGTGGCCATCGATAATTTCCCCAATCGGGACAAGAAGAAGATGCTCATCCCTGATTATGTCGACCACCTGGTAGCCGGCTTCTCCCATGAGTATAT